>JBCDHO010000112.1:0-7734 GCA_038749855.1 Pseudomonadota bacterium | reverse complement strand
GGGACTTCGGGGGGCGTTTCCGGACCTGACCATTGTGCTTGAGTCCAATCCGGCACTTGATAGCCTCGAGGATTTTGGCGGCCTCTCGGGTCAGCTGGGCGGCTTTTGGATCATCGAAAGTCCGATACTCAAAACCCTCGCGGGCCTTGAGCAACTGACTCAATTCGGCTCAAACGGTTTGCTGCTGCAGGACAATCCTATGCTGGAAAGCATCGAAGCGCTGTCCGGACTGAGCGGCGAACAGGGCTCGCTGGAATTCAGAGGGAATCCTGAGCTCCTTGACCTCGAACCCTTGGCAGGGGTGACCAGCGTCGAGAATCTCGTAGTCATCAACAGCAACCTGGACAGTCTTGAAGGACTTCGGGGCCTGACCACCGTAACTGAAGGCCTGACCCTCGCACAAAATCCTCGACTGCGTCACCTTGACGACCTGAGTAGGTTAAGAGGTTCGGGGTTCTTCATTGAAATCAGTAGTAACGAGAACCTGGAGAACATAGATGGATTGGCCGGGCTCAGTGGCGAACTCGGTAGCCTCTCAATTCGGAATAACCCCAAGCTGCAACACATTGATGCGCTGAAGGGCATCTCGGCCCTTCGGCTGCTTTCGATTGAGCAGAATGAGACGTTGGAGAACATCAACGGGCTGGCCAGTGTCCGGTCGGTTCTGGCGGTCTTGGACATTCTTAATAACCCCTCCCTTGTGCATTTGGACGGGCTTGCGAACCTTGAGGTCATCAATCGCATGCCCTCGGTCGTTGTCCCTACTCCTCCTCCGCCTCTGCCGATAAGCCTCAATATTCAGGGTAACGAAAACCTGACCGACTGTGCTGGCCTTGGCCGGGTACTCGGCTACCCAACGCTCCCTTTCGAAGCAAATTCTCAGTTTGGCCCCTCGGACCTGGTTCTGATCAACGAGAGCAATGGTGAGGGCGCCCAGAGCCCGGATGACTGCCTGAGTGCTTACGCGGACCGGCTACCACCCACCTTGCCAGACTTCGAGCTTGCCCTTCATGGCTCCTGGTTCGACCCATTTACGAGCGGCGAGGGGGTAATGATGTTCACCGCGCCGAACCAGGCCGTGACGCTCTACTACTACAGCTATGACGCGGATGGCCAGCCGGCCTGGCAGGTCGCAACGGCTGACGGACCTGGCGCCTGGAATGAACCCATCGAGTTCACCGTTTTCGATACGAAAGGTGGTGTGTTCAGCGGCCTGAACCCGGAGGACATTACTGCTGAGCCTGTGGGGAGCATGACCTTAACGGTTTGGGATTGTCGCACCGGCAGGCTGGACATGGACATTCCCGGTAGAGACCGAAGCCTGGCCCTCGATCGCATCGGTACCGTGGTGGCTTCCCCGTGCAATAACCATCCAGGCATTGCGCCACCGCCGCCGATGATACTTCCTGGTGTTCCGCCACCGCCTTCGCTCACAGGCGCCTGGTACGACCCGGCCACTGACGGGCAGGGCTTCACCCTCCATCATGTTTCCCATGAGCGTGGCGTGGCCTACTTTTTCGGCTATCGCGACGACGGATCCGATCTCTGGCTGATCGGTACCTGGGAAGAGCCGCTTTCGTTTGAAACGACCTTACAGATTCCGCTGCGGGTGTTCCAAGTGCCGTTTGGGCTTTCCTCCCGAGGCTTCTTTAATAGCGATCCTGAATCACAGGAATGGGGAACGCTGACGCTTCGCCTGGATGACTGCAGCAATGGAGAAGCGACACTCACAGGCCTGGACGGTACCCAAACGCTCGATCTTCAGTTGCTGGCGGGTGCAGCGGGGTTACCGTGCGGCTCTCCTGCGGAGGCCGCGCCGTAGGTCGGAGCAACCTCTCTTCTTGCCCAGACACCGCCAATGACTGAAGCGCATCCGGCCCTGCTTCTTATCGATCTCGTCGAGGACTATCTGTCCGAAGGTGTACTTGGCAGCAAAAGACAAGCGCTCGCATCCGCCGTTAACGCGCTGACGGCGCAGGCGCGGCAAAGGGATATTCCTATCATCTGGATTCGGCAGGAGTTCGAAGGCGATCTGAGTGATGCCTTTCAGGTGATGAGGGAGCAGAACATTCGGGTCACGATCAAAGGGACCCCAGGGTGCCAATTAATCCCAGAGCTCGAGCGGGAAGCAAGCGACCATGAAATCATCAAGAAGCGCTACAGCGCCTTTTTCCGCACTGAGCTCGATGAGCTACTAACCCAGCTGGGCTGCCACTCGGTGGTGGTCGGTGGGGTGAACACCCACGCGTGCGTGCGTATGGCTGCTGTGGATGCCTACCAGCGCGACTACCACGTGTTCCTGGCCACAGACTGCGTGGCTTCCTATGACGCACAGTTTCATGAGGAGACGCTCCGCTACCTGGAGCAATCCATCGCGCAATGCAGCCCAAATGATGTGTTGATCAATGAAGTGTTCCCGGCATGATTCGACGCTGACGTGTGTCATCAAGACTGTTTCGTGCGTCCTGTAGCCTTGAGCGCATGAGATTGAAAGAAGCAGGGGGTTTCGTCAGGAACGCCGCGATCGCGCTGCTCCTGGGGCTGACAGTGATCGTCCTGCCAGCGCGGGTCGAGGCGGTGATGGTGAGCCCCAACGGCTCTGGGGAGGCGTTGATTCTGCCGTACTTCACGGTCAACGCTGGAAACAATTCCATCATGTCGGTTTTCAACGAGCGGGCACTGCCGCAGGCCGTCAAGGTCATTGTTCGAAACGAGTTCGGCGAGGCGGTACTCAGCTTCAATCTGTACCTGGAACCCTATGGCAGCTGCGCCTTCGCGCATCCTCTTCCGTGATCAATGTCTCCCGGGGCACCCAGTATGCGATACCGGTGACGGCCCTCATCGATTTCAGCGATATCGTTCAGCATTCTGAGCCTTCGGACATCAAACCCGACATCACCTCCGCGCACGATCCAGGCACATCGAATGACGCGACAACCAGCATGAACTGCTTCAACGACGTCGCGGGTTGTGTCACTTACGAATGGGCATCTCCAACGGATGCGGTGGCTGCGGCGCTCATTGCCGAAGCCGGGGCCGCTGAGTATTCGATAGAAGAAGGCGTGGGGGCGACTGCCGAAATCGTAATTCTTTTCCCACTGCGTTATCCCTATGCATTGCGGGTCGCAGATCGACCCAATGGAAGCATGGCCCAGCCCGGGGACGCGCTTATCTATTCAGACGTGGGTTTGAGTGCTTTCAATCGTGAAGGCGAAAGCCTGCACCCACCACCAAATTGCACGCCTATAGGCGGTATTCAACCTGACTTTGTGCCACGTTGCGGCACGTTTTATGAACGAACGGACAACGTAACGACAGTCGTTGACGTGTTAAGCCTAAACGCGACGGTCGATGAGTACGAAACCCCCATCGTTACCCCGATTCTTGGCGCTGAAAGCGAAGGTTTCTCTTCTACGCCGACCTATCCGATGATCCCCGACAGCGGCGCAGTCCTGTTGACGATGCTTAACCCCCCTGACGGGCTGCCGATTCTTCTCCAGAGTAATTCTGGAGCGTCGATACGAGGCGTTCCGTTTATCGCAATCATGATGCAAGAGGTGAAAAACGAAACCCTGGTAGGTGAACAATCCGGCGAACGTGTTCGAGCGAACTACGGAACAAGTTTCCCGTTCACTTACACCCAGCCAGACTTTCTCCGCTAGCGGCCAAAGGCGATGGGTGGCTTGGCCCAGACGCTGATCACGTTCAGGGCAGCAGGTCCAGAATGATGCGATCAAGACCAAACCCGGCCAGAACCGCACCCACCGCAAAACCGATCGGCAGGCTGAGTAGACGCAGCAGCGGCTTGGGCTGATTTCGTTTCTTTTTGCTGACCGGTCCAACCCAGACCGGAAACAGGCGGTCAAACAGCTTATCGCTCAGCACCACGATGCCGAACAGGGTAAGGCCGAGCACCACCAGGATGAGGGCAAACAGCCAGGCGCCGCTGATGACCAGCTGCAGGAGGCCGTAGGCCGCGGAACCGAGCAACAGTACGATCAGCACATTGACGGCAACATGGAACCAGTCACCGGCTTCCATGCTTCGTCGTTCTGTCATTGCAGGTTCCCCATCGCTCAGCGCCTAATCCAGCCTGAGCAGCAGCCCGGGTTCCGCGTCTGGATCCTGATCCCGCTCCGACACCGCGAAGGATCGGGCGGATATTCCTGCCTCGTGGACCGACTTCGGGTCCCCGCTGATCAGCGGATGCCAGGCGGCCAGTCCGCGGTCCTCGGCGAGCCGTCGGTAGGCGCAGCTGCCGGGTAGCCAGGCGAACGTCTCCGGCTCATCGGCGCTGAGCACAAGGCAGGCTCTAACGCGCTCGGCGCGCGCTGCGTAGTCGGTACAGCGGCAGGCGTGTGTGTCCAGCAGCCGGCAGGCGACTTCGGTGAAGTAGATCTCTCCCGTATCTTCGTCTTCCAGCTTGTGCAGGCAGCATAGGGCACACCCGTCGCAGAGGGATTCCCACTCCTCCTGGGTCATCTGCTCCAGCGATTTGCACTCCCAGAAGGGTATGGTCATTGGCGTGCCTGCTTCTTCGCCTGTGCTTGTGCGTGTTTCTGTGCTTGTGCTGATGATTGTGCCTGTGCTGATGACTGTGCCTGAGCTCGTACCCCTGCCTGTGTTCTCGGCCTGCGCTGCGAGACGTCGGCTAGCGGTCGCTGGTCAGGTTCCGGTAGAAGGTCTGGGTCATGCGGTCGAAGGTGATGAACTGCCAGTTGCGGCTGTCGAACTCCGCCAGCGGGTTGGCGGCAACAATTTCCTCTTCGCTCATGCCCTGTTCCACCATGACGCGCACCTTGGCGTAGCCGGCCTTGAGCACGTCCAGGTCTTCCTGCACACCAGCGCGGTCCGTCAGCGGACCGTGGCCCGGGATGATCTGCGTGTTTTCATCGGCCAGCGCAATGATGGCTTCCTGGCCGGCGATAAAGCCCTCGACCGTGCCGCCGGAATCGAGGTCGATAAACGGGAAGAGGCCGTGGAATACGATATCGCCGCCGTGGATCACGTTGGCGCCGGGGAAGTGGATAATGGCGTCGCCGTCCGTGTGCGCGTCCGGCTGGTGAAAGACCCGCGCCTCAATGCCGTCGAGGTGAAAGGTCACGCCGTCGGCAAAGGTCACCACGGGCAGGCCGCCAACGCCACCGGCGGGCTCCGGGTTGGCTTCCAGCCGCTTGCGGATGTTCTCGTGGGCAAAGACCACCGTGCCGGCATCGGCGAAGTGTGCATTGCCGCCCGTGTGATCGCCGTGCACGTGGGTGTTGACCATGAAGTTGATCGGTCGGCCGGCCGTATCGGTTACGTGGGCAAGCAGCTTGGGCGCCAGCGGCGCCATGCTGTCATCGATCATGGCGACGTAGCGCTCACCGACCAGCACCGCCATGTTGCCGCCGCCAAAACCATCGACGCCTTCGACCATAAAGATGCCGGGGGAGATTTCGGTGGACTTGAAGCTGATCTCGGGGGCGTCCTGCGCGGTCGCGTTGAAGGCAAAGATCAGGGCGCTGCAGGCCAGCGTGTTCAGAAGGGTTCGTTTCATGGTCTCACTCCCAATCGTGTTTTGGGTTCTTATGGGTCGGGGGCTCCGGGCGTTGCGGAAGCCTGAGATGGATTCTGCCGGATTGTAACGATGCGCGCCAAAGAACACGCCGGAACGGCGCTGCCTGGTCCTTGCGCTTAGCTCGCCGCCTCGACCTTGAAGCCAATGCGCGGGAAGTGGAGGGCAGTCGTTCCAAGGTCGTCCGTGTCGCGCTCGATCACCACGCGGTGCAGGTCCAGGTGCACGAGGCGCCCGGTGACCGGCACTGCGCCGTAATCGTCTGGGGTGACGGTCACGGCATCGCCAGCGGCAAAATCGTGGAATGCATTGGGCGTCACCGCGCGCCCCTCGGTGGCCGGTTCGGCGGCCGCGGCGGCGGCCAGGGCCTCGGCGGCTTCGATGTCACTTCGATCCCCGCGGCCGATGGCCTCCATGGCCTGGCTCCAGGCCGCGATGGCGAGGAAGGGGGCCAGCAGTTCCTCGGCACGCGGGATGTTGGTTCCTGCCATCCACACGGAGAAGTAGGCCAGGATATCGACCCAGGCCGGCTCCGCGCCCAGGAGGTAAGGTCCGGTGGCTGCGTTCAGCTCATCCTCCAGCAGCTGGCACTGGGCCTGGAACTGCCCGTAGAAGTGCGGCATGGCGGCGGCCATGTTGTCGAAATCCATGAAGTTGAAAAATTCTTTGCGGTCTTCGAGCACCGGCGCCGGAATGTGCGGGTTCTCGCCCATGGACAGGCCCGCCCCGGGTTCGAAGAAGGCCGTATCGCTCCAGCGGCCCAGGGCATAGGCTAGGCCCGTGTGGCCGGCCGGGAACAGGGTGGGTTCAGGGAAGCGCTGTTCCAGCTCCCGTGCGATCAGTGCCGTGTCGCAGTAGATGTCCGTACCGATCTGCAGTACCGGCGTTTTCCGGTAGCCGCCGGTGAGAGCGGTAAGGTCCGGCTTCGGCATGATCATGGGAATCTGTACCGATGCCCAGCTCAGCCCCTTCAGGCCGAAGACAAGGCGGATTTTCTCGGCGAACGGGGAGGGGTCGTGGTGATGAAGGATCGGGCGGTCCATGGCGTCTCGCACGGGTGCTGGGGACGCCATTAGAGCCCTGCCTCAGAAAAAAAGCAAGCTGTCCGGTTTTTTTCTTCCGTTGAGACAGCGCGCCGGCATTAGAGCCAGCCCTGGAGCTCCCGCTTCACCAGCGACTCGAGCAAGTCGATGCAGGGTTCCGTGTCATTCAGGCACGGCAGGTGTGCGAAGTTACGCCCCCCGGACTCGATGAACTCACCGGCTACTTCGCCGGCGATTTCCTCCAGCGTTTCCAGGCAGTCGGAGATAAAGCCGGGGTTGAAGATGGCGATGTCCTTAACGCCGTCCGCGGCCAGCTCCTTGACGGTCTCGTCCGTGTAGGGCGTCAGCCACTCCTTCGGCCCGAAGCGGGACTGGAACGTCGTGATCAGGCGCCCCTCATCCCAGCCCATGCGTGCAGCCAGTAAGCGTGAGGTCTTGTGGCAGTGACAGTGGTAGGGGTCGCCCTTGTCGAGGTACTCCTTGGGCACGCCGTGGTAGCTGGCGAGGATCTTTTCCGGTTCGAAATCCAGCTCGGCCAGACTCTTTTCCAGGGACAGGGCCAGGGCTTCAATATAGGCCGGGTCGTCGTGGAAGGCAGGCGCCGTGCGCAGTGCCGGCATCCAGCGCATCTCGCTCAGCGACTGGAAGGTCTTGTCGCACACCGAGGCGGTGGTGGCCGCGCTGTACTGCGGGTAGAGCGGAACCACCAGCACGCGGTCGCAGCCGGCGGCGCGCAGGGCCTCCATGCGGTCCGGGATGGACGGGTTGCCATAGCGCATGGCCCAGTCCACCTCGATGCGCGGGTCATCGGCCAGCCGTTCAGCCAGCTGCTTGCCCTGGTTGCGGGAGTAGGTCCGCAGCGGCGATTCGTTGCGCTCCTCGTCCCAGATCGAGGCGTAGAGCTTGCCGGACTTGGCCGGCCGCACGTTCAGGATGATTCCGTACAGGATCGGGTACCAGAGCAGCCGGGGCAGTTCGATCACGCGCGGGTCGGAGAGAAACTCCCGTAGGTACTTGCGCATGTTCTTGCGGTCGTGGCCATCCGGCGTGCCGAGGTTGACCAGGAGCACGCCGGTGCGGCCGAAGCGCACCTTGGGGTGGTCTTTTGGCCAGCTTTGCCGCTCGTCCGCGGGC
>JBCDHO010000111.1:0-7794 GCA_038749855.1 Pseudomonadota bacterium | reverse complement strand
CATTGTCATAGCGCAGACCGAGTGTCATGGTCCAGCGGTCGTTCAGATCGTAGTCGAGTTCACCGAACAAGGCCCAGTTGTCGATTTCCAGATCGCTGGATCGGTCGAAGTCCACGGGAAACTGGGGGACCGTGTCAACGATTCCCTGGCGCAGAACCGCTGCACCGGCAATTTGCTCGGGCGTGGGGTCGGGCGTGCCAAACAGGATGGACGCAAAGGTAACGGGATCGGGCAGCGCAAAGTCGGTCCCTACAATGGAGCGGCTGTCCTGCAAGGTATCTCCCTGCTGATTAAACACAAAAGCACCGAGCAGTCCCCGCATGCGTTCGCCCTGGAACGTCGCCCGGAATTCCTGGCTTTTGATTTCGTCGTTACTCTGGAAATCACTGAAACTGGGGCCGCCGGTCTCATCGCGCGTGGTGTCGATGAAAAAGCGCTGGAACGTGTCCGTGTAGGCGGTGATCGAGGTGAAATCCCAGCCGTCGCTCAGTCCATAGTCGACGATGAGTGAGGCAATGTCCCCTTCCGTATCAATACGGCTCTGAAGGTTCTCGAAGGTCAGCCGTTCTGGTGGAAACAGATTCGACACCACCCGGCCATCGCCGCGGAACGAGTCGATGTTGGTGTAGTTGAGCCGAATGCTCAGCCCGTCGATGCCGGTCGGCTCCCAGAGCGCCTTGCCACGAAAAGTGGTCGCTTCCCGGGCATCGGACTTATCGGTCATCAGCGTCGGGTTGGTGATGAAGCCGTCGGTGCGGCTCTCATCGACGGCGAAGCGCAGGGCAAAACCATCGGTCACCGGCACACTTGCCGCAGCTGACAGGCGCCAGGTGTTGTAATCCGCATAGATCGCTTGCGCGTCACCTTCGAACGCCATCCCCGGATCAACCGTGTTCATGACCACGGCGCCGGCCAGCGCATTGCGGCCTTGGAGCGTGGACTGAGGCCCGCGAAACACCTCAGCGCTCGCGACGTCCCAGAGGTTCAGGCCGGCGGAAGTGAACAGGCTGCTCGGAAGGAAGACACCGTCAACATAAACCGCAGATACGTCGCTCGTGCCATCAAAGGACCCCGCCCCCTCATTGCGCACACCGCGAATGGTGATGATGCCATCGTTGAACGCCGTTGAAACGTTGGCGGTTTGGTCGAGGATGTCCGACAGGGTCAAAAATTTCTGCGAATCGATGAGCTCCGCATCAAACACCGCAACGCTGGTAACCGTATCCTGCAAAGCGCGTTCGATTTTGGTGCCGATGACCACCACTTCCTCGATAACGGCGTTCTCCGCCAGGTCATCGCTCGCTTCATCGGCACCTGTCTGGGCCAAGGCGTTACCCTGCAGCACCAGTGCCGCGAGCACTGCATTTGCCAATGCGCTACGTCGAAAAACGGCCTTTGTCTTTTCATAATCGTTGCCAGGAAACGGCATAGCTCTCTCTCCAGCGCCCCGCTGCGTAAGGACCGCCAAGCGACTGCTCGGCGACTGCCTGGCGGGATTTCTTTAAAAAAAGGATGCTTTTTTCTTTTTCGCACCCATCATAGGGGCGTGAAAAATACGTTAAACGATAATCAATTGCAACTGCGTTATCGCACTCGAATTCCAGCGTACCCGGCCCGCTGCGGCGGGCGGGCGAACATCGTGGCAAACCCTCGTGCGTTTTTATGGCTATGCAAGCTGAATGATAATCATTATCATGCGCAGCTTCGCCCTTTGACCGGCGCTTAACGCCTCACACGAGACGAACGATGCAGAACACAACCACACGCTTAAGCCTTGCTATTACCATCGCGGTCGCCATGAACATGCTCGCCTCCGATCACCTACGGGCGGAGGAAAACCTGAGCCCCAGCGCTGAGGACCAAGCGACACCGCCAAGCGAACCGAGGGAGACCAACGCCGAGGCGCCGCAGGAAATCGAGGAGGTCGTCGTCACCGGCCAGCTATCGCGCTTTTCGGCGCTCAAGGCGGACACGCCGATCATTGAATCAGCGCGCTCCCTGTCCATCGAAACGGAACAGCAGATCATCGACAAAGGGTTCCTCGTACTCGACGACGCCTTTGCTTACAGCGCTGGTGTCACCGCTGAGCCCTTTGGCTTCGCCACGCGCTCCGACTCGGTCGCCGTGCGCGGGCTTCAGGTTCCGCAATATCAGGACAGCCTCCAGTCCCTCTTCGGCAACTTCAACAACGCGCGACCCGACATCTACACGCTGGAACAGGTGGAGGTGCTCAAAGGGCCGGCGTCAGTTCTATTTGGCCGTGGCAGCCCCGGCGGCCTGGTGAATGTCATCAGCAAGCGCCCCCGGGAAACGGCTGACCAGGAATTCATACTCGAGCTGGGCAATTTCAACCGCGTCCAGCTCGCCTTCGATTCAACGGGGCCGCTTAGCGCGAACGGCGACTGGCTTTACCGGCTTGTGGCCGTTTATCGGGACACAGATACGCAGGTCGATTTCGTGTCCGATGAAACGATCGTCGTCGCACCGTCGATCACCTGGCGTCCGACGGAAGCCACGGACATCACCTTCCTGGTCAACTACCGCGATACGGAGAGTGACACGGCAGCCCAGTTTTTGCCCCGCGAAGGGACCCTCGTTCCCGCGCCAAACGGGGCGTTTGTGGATTTCGGGCACTACTCGGGTGATCCGGACTACAACCGCTACGATGCAGACACCACGGCCGTCACCCTGCTGGCCAACCACGAGTTCAACCGCATCTGGAGTCTCGAGCTGACCAGCCGCTACACCGATGGTAGCGCCGATTACCAGCAGACCTGGGGGTCCTTCCTGTTCTCGCTCGCGACGCCCAACGACCTGCAGCGCTGGGTGTTCAATGAAGACGGAACGCTCTATGAAGACGGGACCGTGCCGAGGACTTTTTTCCGCAGCGACGCCAGCTCGGAACAATTCGCTGTTGACACGCGCCTGCGCGCGGATTTCTTTTCCGGTTCAATCGAGCACAATCTCCTGATCGGGGCGCAATATCAGGACATCACCAATTCGGAGGCCGGCTACAACGCCTATGCGCTGGGCTATAACATCTTTACCGGTCAGCCCAGCGCGCCGTTTTTCGATGCTTTTTGGATCAACATGTTCGATCCGCAGTACGGCAATATTCCGGATCAGGCGTTGTTTGACAGCCTGTTAATGGTCGAGCCGGACCAAAACACCGATGATTTCGGTCTTTACATCAACGATCAGCTCAGCATTGGCAACTGGCGCCTGACCCTTGGCGTTCGCTACGACAGCACCACGACGGACACAGGCGTTGCGCGTGCGGAAGACGACGAGTGGAGCTACGCCACCGGGCTGCTCTACCAGTTCGACAGCGGGTGGTCGCCCTACGCCAGCTTTGCCACCTCCTTCGAACCGGTGGTCGGCGATAACGGGGCCGGTGAACCGCTGCGGCCCCAGGAGGGCGAGCAGGTAGAAATCGGCGTCAAATATGAGCCACAGGGCTTTCCCGCATTGTTCACGCTGGCCGCCTTCGACCTGCGTCAGACCAACCTTCCCGACCCGGCCAATCTGCCCGGCGAGTTTGAGCAGCAGCGCGGTGAAGCGAAGGTGCGCGGGGTCGAATTCGAAGGCCAGGCATTCCTTGGAAATGTGCAGCTGGAACTGAACCTGACCTGGCTCGACACGGAAAGCGCTAATGGCTTTCGACTGGCCAGTGTTCCGGAGCAGTCTGCCTCCGCCTGGGCCCTGTGGCGCCCCTCCGGCACGCTCGACGGCTTCAGGCTAGGCGGCGGTGTGCGCTACGTGGGCGAAAACTACGGCGGCTTTGACATCATCCGAACGCCTTCTTACACGCTCGGCGATCTGTTGATCGGCTACAGCTGGCGCGACCTGGACTTTGCCCTGAACGTGCGGAACGTCACGGACGAGGAGTACCTGTCCACCTGCCTGGCACAGCGCAATGACTGTTTTCCGGGCGATCGACGCACCGTCGTGGGACGTGTTGCCTATCGCTTCTGAACGGGCGGCACCGCTCACCGATTCTCGCGCCGTTGTCCGGTTGCCGAAAAGGCGGCGCGGGGGCGGCGGTTGATGTTCAGCGGGTGGTCGCTGTTCTTCAGTACCAGCGAACCACCTCTTCGAGCTCCGGCCGCCCGCGCTCCGTCAGCGGCTTCTCAGACGGCGAACCGACAAAGATGAAGCCAGCGATGCGGTCCGTTTCCGCCAGTTCGAGGAAGCGATTGACGCCCGCGCTGTAGGCGGCCGGGCCAGTCAGCCACTGGGCTGCATAGCCCAGGGAGATCGCGGCCAAAAGCAGATTGTGGCAGGCAGCCCCAGCAGACAGCGACTGTTCCCATTCTGGAATTCGCGATTCTGGGTTGGGGTTGGCAACGACCGTGACCATGGTCGGCGCCAGCAGTGGAAAGGCCCGCATGCTCTCGATCGCCGTCGGCCCCACGTCCGGGCGTTCAGCCGCAATCGCGGCAGCGATCGCTTCACCGAAAGTTTCCCGGGCCTCGCCCTGGAACACCAGGAAGCGCCAGGGCGTCAGCTTGCCGTGGTCCGGGACACGCACCGCCGCCCCCAGCATCTTGCCAAGTGCGGCTCTGTCCGGCCCGGGCTCGGTCATATTGCGCGCCAGCGTCGAGCGGCGCGTCAGCAGGAAATCAATAATTTGCGCGTCAGTTTTATTCATGGCTTGAAATCCTAAGTCATTACGGCGCAGGCAGCCGTCAAGGCCTGCCCGCCATCAAAAGACCATATCGAGCGTGAGGCCTACCACCCTCGGCGGCCGGAGCGTGTAAAGCCCTTGCAGCGCATAGACCGGCGGCGTCGCAAAAATCCCAGCCGAAGCCAGGTTGATGTTCTCCGGCGCGTCCTCGTCAAACACATTGGTCACGTAGGCAGTCAGCTGAAATTGCTTGAAGCGATAGCCCACCTGCGCATTGACCACAGTTGATGAATCGAGACGCTCGGTCAGACCAGGCCCCAGCTCTTCCGGACCGAGATTGAAAATGTCCGATTCGGCAGAGGATCGATAGTTCAGGCTTGCGCTGCCGAACACGCCGTGCTCGTTCTCATAGACCACGCCAGCGGTCCCGGTAACGGAGGGTGCCTGTGGTAACTCATTGCCCGCCAGATTGATCGGTGTGTCACCGAAATCATCGAAGGGAAATTCATCGATGCTGGTTTCCTGCAACCCCAAGTTGGCGAACAGTTCCCACTCACTGTTCAGCAGGAAGTCCGCCGACAGCTCGAGGCCATAGAGCGACGTCTCTCCTGCGTTGACCGTGATTGAGAAACCTTCGTCATCCAGCACATTGATCTGCTGGTCTTCATAGTCGCTGTAGTACACCGTTCCATTAAAGGTCAGTCGCCCGTCCATCAGCACACTACGCCAGCCGGCTTCATAGCTGATCAGAAACTCGGGATCGAAAGCGACCACCTGAAACTGACTGCCGAAGACCGACGTCGCGAGAAAGGTGCCACCTGCCCGGTAGCCGCGGCGGACGCCGGCAAAAACGTTGACATCGTCATTGAAAAAGTAGGTGACCGCGGCCCGGGGCAAGAACGCATCGAAGTCATCCGACTGCAGCGGCCCCGGCGGCGGAAACAGCAGCTCCGCGCCGACGGAGCAGAGCAGGGTCACAAAATCGACGGGCAGGCCAAGCAGGTTACCGGGAATCGTGGCCGTGCAATCAGGTGGCAGGATTTCAACGGCAAATTCATCCTGCTCGGTCGTGAAGTCTTCGGCGTCATAGCGAAGGCCAAGGTCAATCGCCCAGCGCGCATTGGGCTCGTAGCGCCAGGACGTAAACAGGGCCGTATTGTCCGTGTCTGTGCGGATACGGGAAGTTGCCCTGGCCGCGCTGTCCGGAGGCATGACGGGAAACGGGAACGAAGCGGCGAGGAGCAGACTCTCCTGCGAGCGCGTTTCCGTTTCATTGAGAAAGTAGTACGCACCCACGAGACCGGACCAGCGATCAAAATTGAACTCGAGGCGCGCCTCTGCGGTATAGGTAAGGTTATCGATCTCCGTATCGAACCCGAGCTCTGTGAAGGAGCTGACGAGACGGTCCTGGCTCAGGTTTTCGGTCAGCACTTCCTCGTAGGTGCCGAGGAGCTCCAGGGAGGTCGAATCGGAGAAAGCGTAGGAAAGTTCACCAATGATGCGGGTGGTCTCGATGTCGGAGGAAAAGGCGAAGCGGGGAAAGCTGACGCGCTCAATCGGGTCGAAGTCCAGAAACTCCGGCTCATTCGGCGGGCCCGGTGACAGGACGAAGGGACTGTTACCCGTTTCACGCTCGATGTATTCCAGGGTCAGTTGCGTGCTCAGCGCGTCGATCGCTGCAGGCTCCCACAGCAACTTCCCGCGCAGGGAAAGCGTTTCCAGCTCGTCCACGGGCTCATCGCGAAATCCGTCGGTGACATAGCCATCCGTTTCCTGGAAATCGGCACTCAGGCGGAACGCCAGCTGATCATCGAGGATCGGACCCGACAGCATGCCGGCGTACTGGCGGGTGCCAAAGTCAGCGAAACGCAGCCGCGCCGCATTCTCCCAGAAATAGGTTGGTGAATTGGACTTGAGAATGACCGCCCCGGCGATGGCGTTGCGGCCCTGAACCGTGGATTGGGAGCCTCGTAGCACTTCGATCTGCTGGAGGTCCCAGACTGAATCGAACCCGAACAAAGCCTGGGTCGATGCCGGAGCGCCATCCACATAGATGTTGATTGCCTGGCCCTGGCCTGCACCGCCGGTCCCGTTGCGGCTGATGCCACGGATGCTGATGGTATTCAGGTTCGCTCCAATCACACTGACGTTGGCAGCCCGGGACAGCGCCTCGCTGACGCCAAAGAGCG
Source organism: Pseudomonadota bacterium (assembly GCA_038749855.1). Lineage (GTDB taxonomy): Bacteria > Pseudomonadota > Gammaproteobacteria > Xanthomonadales > SZUA-36 > Marinihelvus. The sequence continues at coordinate 978 of JBCDHO010000111.1, read as the reverse complement.
TCTCGTTCTCGAGGCGCTCAGCGGTGAAAATCTCCACGGAATCGGTCACGTTTTGCAAGGACAGGCCCTGTTTCGTTCCCGTTACGATCACCTCCTCGAGCACCGTGTCCTGGGGCAGCTCAACGTCGTCCGTATCCACGTCCGCGTCCGCAGTGTCACTTTGCGCGGCCACTTGAGCCGCGGCCAGAGAAAAAACAAAAATAGAGCAGGCGCCCAACCAGGCGCTCACGTTGGTTGGTTTCATGATTTGTCCACACACTCCAAACAGCGTCCATCATACCCTTTATTGCGAATGATACTCATTAGAGTGGAGTCAGTGGCGGTCGCCGGCGACCAACGACCTGGCCGAAGCAGGGCCGGCCGCTGGTTTCCCAGGCGCACCGACTTGGAACGAAATGCCGAAGCTGCAAATCGTTTAAAAGCTTGACCTGTGTCAAGCCGACATGACACCCAGCCGCCATGATGGCGTTCTCTACCGAACACGAACGCTTCTCACTCATGATTACGCTGCTCCTACGTCACGACCGATGGCTTCTCCTCGCCCTGCTACTCACCAGTGGTTTCGTCCACGCGCAGGACCCCACCGCGCCGATCCTCGAGGAAGAGGCATCACGGATTGCCGACAATCAAGCGGCGCAAAGCCAAGTCGATCAGGTACATGCCAACACCATGGATCTGCTCGCTCAGTATCAGACCAAGCTCAAGGTCGTTGACGGGCTGAGGGTCTACAACGCGCTGCTTCAGGACCAGCTCGACGCCCAGGACGTAGAGGTTGCGACGCTTCGATCGTCGATCGCCAACGCCGCGGTGATCGAGCGCCAAATGGTGCCGTTGATGATGCGCATGCTCGAAGGCCTGGAGGAGTTCATCGCGCTCGATGTGCCCTTCTTGCTCGACGAGCGTAAGCGGCGCGTCGCTGGTCTCCGCGCGCTGATGAAACGCGCCGATCTCACCGTGGCGGAGAAGACGCGGCGCGTG
>JBCDHO010000110.1:0-7815 GCA_038749855.1 Pseudomonadota bacterium | reverse complement strand
TGTTGATGCCCCATTGGACCTTGTCCGGCAGGTCCCGGTCAATCAGCTCCTGGCAAAACGCGATGAATTTCTTCCGGTTGATGGTCGGCTCCTCGTCCGCGAGGATGAAAAAACCAACGTCCTGCTCCTTGACCAGCTTCTCGATTTCGTCGACCACCTTGATCGGATCGCGGACGCGGTAATCGCGCCAGAATTTCCACTGCGAGCAGAAGGAGCAGGTAAAGGGGCAACCGCGGGCCATGTTGGGAATGGCAACCCGCTTGTTTAGGGGGACATAGATGTATTTTTCCCACTCCAGCAGCGACCAGTCCGGATCGATGCCGTCGAGGTCCTTCACCGTCGGGGCGGCCTCGTTGGCGACGATCTCACTGCCTTCTCGGTAGGCAATGCCCTGGATGCTGCGACGGTTGGTGGGCCAGCGGCCTTCATCGATGGCGCGCACCAGTTCGACCATGATCTCCTCACCCTCACCACGGACAATGACGTCCACGTCCGGCGCCTCTGCCAGCACCTGCTGATACATGAAGGTGGCGTGGATACCACCAAGCACGGTCACGATGTCCGGATTGACCTGCTTGGCGATGGCCGTGATCTCCTCGGCCTTGTAGATCGAAGGCGTAATGGCCGTGGTTCCAACGATGTCGGGTTTGAGGGCCTCGAAGCGCCTGGCCAGTTCCTCGTTGTCGAGGTCGTTGGTCATCGCGTCGATGAAATGGATGTCAGTGAAGCCGGCCTTTTTCAGCGGGCCGGCAATGTAGGCCACCCAGGCTGGTGGCCAGTTTCCGGCGATCTCGGCGCCGCCGGAATGGTAGTTCGGGTGAACGAGGACGATGCGCATGGTTCTCTCCTGTGTCGCGATCACCCTACAGTTCAAACTGTCAGCACTACTTGACGCGGGTCAACTGTCCCTCAAGCCAGGGGCTCGAAAGCGGCCAGTCCGGTGGCTTACGCTGTTTGTTTCGCCGAAATCAGCGCGTCGCGCGATGGATACAGGCGATGCCGGCGGACACGTTGCGGTAGCGAACGTCCACGAAACCGGCGCGCCGCAGAAGTGCGGCGAAGGACTCCTGGTCCGGGAAACGGCGGATCGATTCCACGAGGTACTGGTAGGCGTCGGGCTGTTCGGCGATCCAGGCACCCAGCCGGGGAATGACCAGGAAGGAGTACAGGTCGTAGAAGGGGCGAAACCACCACCAGGGTCGCGAGAATTCAAGGCAGGCAAACTGTCCGCCGGGCCTTAATACGCGGTGGGCCTCGGCGAGGGCCTTGTCCAGGTGGGTTACGTTGCGCAGACCGAAGGCCACCGTGAGCGCCGCGACGGACTGGTCAGCAAAGGGGAGGCGCTCCCCCTCGCCACCGATCCAGGCCAGGGGCTCCTCCGGATGGCGCTGGCGGCCGACATCCATCATTTCCAGGCTGGGGTCGCAGACCACGACCTGTCGATTGGTCCCGGCCGCTGCCAGGACGGCCACGTCCCCGGTGCCACCGGCGAGATCGACGATGAGGCCCTCTCGGGGAAGCCCGCGCACGAAGCTTCGTTTCCACAGGCGGTGGATACCGAAGCTCATCATGTCGTTCATGAGGTCGTAGCGCCGCGCCACGCGGTCGAAGAGGTCGCGAACGCGCCGCTTCCGCTCTTCCGGGCTCACCGTTTCACGCCCGAAGGTCTGGTCGAGTTTCTGACTCATGAGCCGAAGCGCCAGGTTGCACCGAGCTGCCATTCCCGGGGCCGGGCCCAGACTTGTTCAATATAGGCTGCCGCGGTGGTGAAGGCGGAGTTACCGGTCAACAGATATTCACCATCGAGCGCATTTCGTAAAGCTGCGAAAAGTTGCCACTGCCCGGACGGCAGGTCCCAGGTCAGACTCAGGTTAAGCAGGTGGTAGGGGTCTTGCCGGATGCGTTCATCATTCACCGCGTCATTGTACTGCTCATCGACCCAGGACCAATCCAGCCGAGGTGTCAGCACGCCGCCATCCGCGAGCTCGTGCCCGTAGCGGAGTCCCAGGCTCGCGCTCCATTCCGGGGCATTGACCAGCTGGTTATCGAGCGTGACGCCCGAGGCCTGGGCCGCCTCGCTCAGCGCCGTGTACTCACCGTCGAGGTGCCCGATGCCTAGGCGCAGGTTCCAGCTTTCCCCGAGCAGCCATTCCGCCTCGAACTCTCCGCCCCGAATGCGCGCCGCGCCGGCGTTGACCGTTAGCGGGTTGAAAGTTTCGCGCACGATAATCTGCAGGTCGTCGTAGTCCGCCTCGAAAATCGCTACGCTCCAGCGCAGCCGCCCCCCGTCGGTCGCGCCTTTGGCGCCCAGCTCAAAATTCGCCACTTCCTCGGGGCCAAAGGTGGTCGGCAGGCCATCGGGTGTGGGGCCTGTGAATCGCTGGTCGAAGCCCCCGCTCTTGTAGCCGGTGGCGTAGGCCAGGTAAGCCATGGTGCTGTCGCTGAGCTGATAGCTTAGGTCGGCGCTGATGTCCGTGTGGTCAAAATCGATCTCGCTGCGGACAAAGTCGAGAATTCGCGCCCCGGCAGGCAGTGGTCCGGTCGGACCCAGATACTGGCCGGCAAGCAGGGGCCACGTATTGGGGAAAAAGCCCGGCACACCCCCCATGGAGGCATCACCCTGGGAAAACTGATCCGGCAGGTAGCCTTTCTCGTCTTCCGTGTAGCGCAGGCCAAGGGAGGTGCTCCAGCGGTCTGTGAGGTCCAGCGTGCCGTGCCCGAAGGCCGCCCAGGAGCGGTTGTCGTAGAAGCCGCCGCTTCGCAATGCGCCGCCCGGCAGGGTGACGTCGACGAGGTTGAAGCCGTCTTCGTCCAGGCCGTATAGCCCCAGCACGCCCTGCACGGGTCCGCCGCCATCGAAGCGGAGCTGAAACTCCTGGCTGAACTGGTCGTGGTCGAAATCGTCACGGGTGGCGAAGATGTTCGCCGGGGTGTTATCACCATCCCGGGAACTGAACATCTCCATGGACCGGAGCCCCGTGGTGGAGAGCAGCTGCCAGCGGTCACGGAGTTGCCAGTCCACTTCCAGGGTGAGTCCTGCCGTGTCGAGCTCCGAAGCCAGGGGATAGGTGCCTTCGGTGACGAAGGGTCCCGGGATGTCGTCGGCACCAAAGCATCCAGGCGCGCTGCCGGTCGGCAGGCCCGGTGGTGGAAAGGTCGGGGGACCGCTGCCGGGCGTGGCATCGAAACCCGCATTAACCTGCACGGCCATGCAGCTGTCGAGCACGGCGTTGCCGAAGGTGGCAAAGGGCTGCCGGTCGTTTACACCACCGGACACGGTGGGTGCTCCGTTTTCGTCGATGCGCGTTGCATCCATGATCAGCAGCAGGGACAGGGTGTCCGTGGCCTCCCAGACCAGGCCAGCGCGCAGGCCCCAGCGGTCCCGGTCGCCCGTATCGAGCCCGTCCGTAACCCGCGTGACGTAGCCGTCGCGCTGCTCCGTATAGGCCACCAGCTTACCGGCCAGGTCGTCATCAAAGGGTTGGTTGAGCACCACCGTGGCGCGGCGTAGGGCGTCCGTTCCCACGCGGCCCTCAACACGGCCCTCGAAGGCCGTCGGGTCCGGGCGTTTCGAGTGCACCTTGATCGCACCACCAATCGCGTTGCGACCGAACAGCGTGCCCTGCGGGCCGCGCAGCACCTCGACCCGTTCGATGTCGACGAAATCCAGCACATTGCCCGGTGCGCGGGCGAGGTAAACGCCATCGAGGTAGAGCGCAACGCCCGGGTCGGTCACCGGCGTAAAGTCGCTCTGGCCGATGCCCCGAATGAACAGCTGGCCAACCGAGCTGGATCCGGAAGAGGGCGCCACCGGATCAAATTCGAGGTTCGGAACGAGCGGGCCCAGCTGATCGGCGCGGTCGATTTGTCGCAGCGCCAGCTCCGGGCCTGTGAGCGCGGTCAGGGACACGGGAACGTCAAGCAGGGTTTCCTCGCGTCGCCGTGCGGTGACAACGACCTCCTCAATTCTGCCCGCGCTCGAATACATGCGTGGCTCTGCCGCATGATCACCGCCGGGTTGCGCACTGGCTGGCAGGCTGCCGATGGCCGTGAAAAGCGCGCCAACGGCGATTCCACAGAGTCCCTTCCGAACCCTTTCGGGGGGCGCTAATGCCCGCTGTATGCTCAGGCCGTACTCCGTGCCGGTGCCAGGGCGCGCCAGCCGATGAGCGCGAAGGCCGTAATGTTCATAAGCAGGGCATAGACAACGCTGGGAACAGCCAGCGCGGGTTCGCTTAGCAGGGTGAGCGCCAGGGTGATGCCAAGGGCACTGTTCTGCATGCCACATTCCACGGCCAGGGCAATACGACCGCGCGTGTCGATGCGCGCGAGCGCGCCGAGGGCGATGCCCGTGCCCATCGTGATCAGGTTCAGGAGCAGACAGGCCACACCGACCGTCGGCAAGTGGGCCGTGATCGACGGCCACTGCACAAAAAACGTGTACAGGACGATAAGGGCGAAGACGCTGGCCGCCAGGCGCTGGACCAGGTCTCGGGTTTTGGGCGTAACCCGCTCGGTCTCGCGCAGCCAGAGGCCCAGGCTGACCGGGAGCAGGGTGACGAGTACGAGGCCGCCGGCGAGTTGACCTACGGGCACGCGGACAGAGGCGCTCTGACCCATGAACGCCCACAGGCTGGCACCGATGATCAGCGGCACGGAAACAAAGGCGAGCAGGCTGGTGAGGGCCGACAGGCTGATGCTCAGCGCGGTCTCTCCGCGTGCCAGGTGGGTGACCATACCGGCGGTGACCCCGCCGGGACAGGCAGCGAGGACCATGAGGCCTACGGCGGCCTCCGGTGACAGACCGAGTCCTTTCGCCAGCGTGAAGGCCGTGAGCGGAAGCAACACGACCTGGGCGATCAGCCCGAGCAGCAGTGCGCGCGGCCGCTGCAGTGCGCGGCGGAAGTCATCGAGTGTCAGGTCCAGTCCCAGGCCGAACATGATGAAGCCCAGCCCGAGGGGCAAAAGCTGTTCGATCACAGAAGCGGCGTCCTTCCGCGCACGTCGGGCGGCCTCGTGGGTTCAGTCGACAGGAAGCAGCAGGGTAAGCGCCAGCAGCGCGCCGAGCAATAGCTGGGCGAGGGCGGTCAGTGCCAGCTGCCGGTTCATGCCCACGCCGCAGTGTTGGGCCGTAAAGCGCCAGATGAGCCAGATCGCAAAAGGAAGGGCGCCCCAGTAGAGCGCCAGTGTGGCGTCGCCGACGGACTGCAGGGCCAGGGCCAGCACTGGAAAGGGGACCAGCATCATGACCGCATAGGCCCAGCCCGATCCGCGTCTGCCCAGCACCAGGGCCAGCGTTCTCCGTCCGGCCTGCGCGTCCCCGTCACGGTCGCGCGTGTTATTGACGATCAGCACCGCCGCCGCCTGGACGCCAAGGGCCAGGCCGACCAGGATGGCCGGGAGGGGCAGGTCTCCCGCCTGGAGAAAATAGGTGCCACCCACTGCAGCCACCCCGAAAAAGCCAATGACAAAGACCTCGCCCCAGGGTGTGTGGGACAGGGGCTTCGGTCCTCCGGAATAGGCCCAGCCGGCGGCGAGCGATGCGAGCCCCAGTAAAAGGATGGCTGGCCCGCCCTGCAAAACGAGGTAGAGGCCACCCAGCAACGCGAGCCCGAACAGTAGCCAGGCGCTGCCCATGACCTGCCGGGCGGTCGCCTGGCCGCTCGACGTTAGCCGGGTGGGTCCGATTCGCTCCGGACCATCGTTACCGCGTAGTCCGTCCTTGGCATCGTTAAAGAGATTCGTACCCGCCTGAATTAGCAGTGCCGTGAGCAGCGTGACCAGCAGCAGCGGGAGGTTCAGCTGACCGGTCGCACGCCAGGCGAGCAGACCGCCCAGCAGCACGGGCACCACGGCCAGGGGCAGGGTTTTGGGGCGAATGCCCTGCCACCCTTGGCCCGGAGTGAGCAGGCGCTGCGTCGGGCGGGTCGACGCGCCCGCCGCCGAGCCGGTTGTTCTGGAAGCCGGGATAGGGTCCTCACTGCTCATGGGGTCAGTGTAAGCAGACCGGACGCGCGGGTCATCCCGGGCGGTAGCTGGCACGGCGTCGCCAGCCCGAGTAGGGGGCCAGCGCGTCGCGCCAGGGCGTCAGGACATCAAGGTCATAGCGCGACAGGTCCACGGGGATCATTTTCTGGAAGACGAACCCCTCCGGCGTGGGGTCAACGCGGGCGGCCTTGAAACGAACACCCGCCTCGTGAGCCTGCTGGGCGGCGTCTGCGAAATTCGGGTCATGCAGGCGGCTGGGCCGGAGCGCCCGCCCATCGGTGCGCTGCAGCACGAAGAGCACGGTGGCGCGACGCCCTGCGGCGACCTCCCGCGCGAGTTCGTGGAGGTGCTTGGCGGCCCGTTCACTGACGGAATCGGGGAAGTAGGCCCGATGGTCCGGATACACCAGGTGACAGTTCTTGACCTCGACGAGGTGGTCGGTTGCCCCGCGCAGCATGAGGTCAATACGGGAGTTGTCGCCGTAGCGTACTTCCCGCTCAAGTTGACGCCAGCGCTTGAGACCAGGAATCAGGCGTGCCCGGACCAGTGTCTCCGCAATGTGGTTGGGCACCACGGTATTGGCGCCGACAAAGCGGTCATCGAGTTCGATGAGCTCGAGTGTCCAGCGTAGCTTTCGCTTGCTTTCACTGGGGGCTGGTGAAATCCATACGGGGGCACCGGGTCGAACCAGCCCTTCCATGCGGCCGGGATTGACACAGTGGCTGCGGACGACTTCGCCCCCAGGCAGTTCAACATCGGCAATAAAGCGGTCGAAGCGCTGCACGAATCGCGCCGACTGAAGCGGCGTCCGGTGGGGGATCAGCATGGCATCCGAGGCCGCTCAGCTGGTCAGGGCCAGCAGTTGCTGGATGAGCAGCGCCAGGATCAGCAGCAGCTGAAGCACGTTGATGATAACGCTCAGGCGATGCCCCTTGGCGAAGCGTGCACCCGCTTCTGCATCGCCCGCCAGCTCAAGGTCCCGCCAGCCGTTGAGTTTCGGCACCAGCCATTGGCGAACCCACAGCGTCGACGCGGCAACCGCCAGCAAGAGCAGCGCAGGGACGGGCGTTGAAGGCAGCAGGAGAACGCCAGCGATGCCTGAGGTGGCAATCATGAATGCGTAGTAGCGAGGAAACAGCGCGCGCAGGAAGGCACCGGCAGCGGCGGGTTCAAGGGTTCGAAATACGAGGGGCGCGACAACGGCCGGAAAGAAGACCATGGCGCCCAGCAGAATGGAAACGGCGATCAAAGCGGTAACGAGCATGGGATTGCCTGAAAAGGAAAACCCCGAGCCTAGTGGCCCGGGGTTCAGTGAACCGTGATGTTTTTGCGAAGGCTTGCGCGCGGTGGGGCCTCGCGTTGGCTTCCGCTGAGCAGCGGTTCAGGCCGTGGCCGGTGCACCCTGTGGCGCCTTGCCGGTGCGCAGGTTATCGAGGGCAAAGGCGCCTGCGCCCTGGGCCACAATCATCAGGAAGCCGCCGGCCAGTGCCACGTTCTTCAAGAACGCGATGAGCTGGTTCTGATCAGCGAAATCTGTGTGGAAGATCACGGCGGTCAGAAGGCTGAACCCAGCCAGGAGAAAGGCAGCGATGCGGGTCTTCCAGCCCAGCAGAACGGCCAGGCCACCGCCGATTTCCACGGCGATGACAGCGCTCAGCAGGACGCCGGGAACGCCCATGCTCTCCATCCAGCCCTGGGTGCCGGCGAAATTGCCGAGTTTGCTGATGCCCATGATGATGAAGATCAGGGCGAGAAAGATGCGTCCTACAGGTGCAGCGTATGCGGTTGCGTTGTTCATGATCGATGTCCTTGTGCGTGGTGTGCGTG
>JBCDHO010000109.1:0-7817 GCA_038749855.1 Pseudomonadota bacterium | reverse complement strand
CGCGCGGGCGCATCCGGCAGAACAACCGCGGGTTCAAACCCTTTCGTCACACCGATATCAGCGGTGGTCGAAATGGTCGTTTCTGCGAACGAGGTGCTGTTCGTGGCGCCCTGGTCAGAGTGGATCGCGTCGAGCGGAATGCGGTTGGTCAGGGTGCCCACGGTGGTGGAGGTCACCTGGACCTGGATGTCACAGGATTCGGTTGCAGCGATGCTGGCGCCGGAGAGTCGAACGTTGTTGCCGCCCGGTTCGGCAGTGACCACGCCGCCCTCACAGCTGGTGATGGCCTGCGGTGAAGGACCAATCCGTATGCCCGTGTCGGCTGCGCCTTCCAGACCACCCTCGGTGAACCAGTCCGTGACGGCGACACCGGTCAGATCCTGACTGTCGTTGGTGATGGTGATCGTTAGCGTGGACGACTGTCCCGGCACGATGGTCCCTGGATTGATGGCCTTGGAAATGAGCGGCACGCCGGGCGGCTCGAACAGCAGCGTAGCGCTGACCGGCGCCGAATTGGTGAGTCCACCGTCCGCCGTGATGTTTCCGGCAGGGATCTCATTGGTCCAATCGCTAGTGCCACTGACCTCCACGTTAACGACGAGCGCACAATCTGCCCCCGGCGCCAGTATGGCGTCGCTGATGCTGACGGTGCTGGCACCTGGCTCGGCCGTCACCACGGGCGGCCCACCACAGGTGCTGTAGGCCACCGGTGGATCAGCCACCACCATGCCCGCCGGTAGTGGGTCGGTTGCCGCGATGCCGGTGATGGGCTGTGTGCCATCGACGTTCTCGAAGCGAACGCTCAGCGTCGAGGTCGCGCCGTCGGAAGCGCTCGTGGGCTCAAAGGACTTGGACGCCTGGAGCGCCGGCGTAAACACCACCGTGGCCGAATCTTCGAGCGCAACGCCCAGGGCGGTCAGCGGTGAGGTAGACCCGTCCGCATTATTGGCATTGCCCGTTGCCTGCGCTGTATTCAGGTAGCTGCCGGCGGGGCCCACGACGTCGACGGCCACGATACACACACCCGGCGTTTCCGTGGAGGCGTTATAGGCCGGTACGGTGCCGCCGTTCAGCGCGACGGAGGTCGTTCCCGCCGTAGCGGTGACCATGCCGCCGCATGAATTCGCGATGTTGGGCGCGCTTGCAATCGCGAGCTGTTGAAAGGCTCCGGCACTGGGCAGCGTGTCACTGAAAACGATGTCCGTGGCGGCAGCAGGAGCGAAATTGCGCAGCTCCAGCTGCAGGCGGACGGGCGTCCCTTCAAGCTTCGTTACCGCATCGGTTCCGTCAAAGGTCTTGATGAACGTGACGGGGTTGCGGAGTGAGATATTGGTGCTTTGCGAGGCATTGCGGTTACAGGTCGTGCCATCGCTCAGGCAGACCTGGCCAGGGTTAAGCACATTCTGCGTTCGGGTCGTTGCTTCCGGATCGATCATGACCGAGAAGGAAACGGTACATTCACCGGGCGTTCCTGGCCCGGAGCGGGCGGGCAGCGTGCCCACAGCAAAACGAACGCTGGTGTCGCCGCCATTTCCGGTGGTGGTGAGCGCACCGCAACCTGAGCTCAGCGTTGGCTCAAATTCGCCGCCACGCAGCAGCGTTGATCCGTTTTGCAGCGTGTCCTCGATGGTGAAGTCACTGATATTGGTTGCAGAAAAGTTCTGCACCGTGACGCGGTACCTCACCGCTTCACCCGGTGCCGCGTCCCTCGGGGAAACGCTTTTGAGGATCCGTAGCCGGTCAGCCACGATAAACGATGCGCTCGCGGCCTGACTGACAATGGCGGGATCGCTGGTCACCACATCACCCTGATTGATCGTGTTGGTATAGGTGATGGGCGCATCCGGTGTCGGTGCCGTTGCCGTGAACGCCACCGTGATTGTGCAGGCGCCGTTACCCGGTATCGCAAACCCGCCGACGGAGAAGCCCTGCCCGCCACCGACGACCTCAATGGTGTCATCAGCGTCATCACAAGAATTGGTAATCGCGCTGACGTCGGCAATGTTCAGATTGCTCGAGGACGGACTGCCAATCGGACTGTCCGTAAAGGTGGTCACTTCGAGCGGCGCGGCGCCGCCATTGTTGAGCCTTACGGTTAGCGTGCCCTGCTCTCCGCTGGCAAGCACCGCCGGGGAGAAGCTCTTCTGCACCGCGAGCGGTGAGCGGGCTGCGATACCCGCACTTGCGTCGGCAGCCGGTGTCGGCCCTTCGCGGCTGGAGAAGCTGTCTGCAAGGATGGTGTTGGTTCCGCTCTGCCGAAACACGCCGTTGGTTTGTCGGCCCTGGACAGGAACAATCACGGTGCAACTCTCGCCGGCAGCTACGGTGGCGCCCGATACCTCAACGGCCGCCTCGGAGCCCTGAATCAACGTAACGGTCGCTCCGCCGCTCACACAGGACCCCGTCGCAGCGGCACCGCTGGGTTCGATGATGGCGCCGTCAGCGGTCGGGAAGCGGTCAATGAGCGCAACCTCGGTCAGATCGATGTTGTTGTCCGGATTGGAGATCGTGATCGTCAGAGTTCGAGACTCACCGCCGACAATCGCCGTGCCATTGGAAAAACGCTTGCTGATGGTCGGGCGCTGAACACCACGAACGGTGATGGCTTGTGGACCGCCGGAACTGTTGCCGCCTTGATCGGAACCTACTTCTCCCGGATCAATCTGTAAGTTGAGCGAGGTGCTCGCGCCGTTTAATGAAAAAGCGCGTATCGGCAAATCAACATAGCACTCTCCCGAACCAGCGACCCCGGCCTCGGTGGGTAAAATAGTGAGGTTTTCGAGCAGGATGTCCGGCTCGCCTTCAGTGGTTTCGAGCACGATGTTTTCGAGGTTAGCGCAGCCGAGGCCGGAGATCGACGACGGTCCATCGATCACCAGGCCGGCGCTGGCCGCAGTCTGAAGCGCACCGCTAAAGTTGATGCCCGTGATGTTGTCGCCCGGGGTTGTTGAGCCATTGACCAGCGTCACGCGCAAACTGGTAGGCTCGCCTGGAAACACCGTGCTGGAATTCGGGGGCGTCGGTCCGGTATTCAGTGTCACGCTGAAGGCTGGATTGAGCTGCGCGTTCGCCAGCGGGGCCGCCAGCAGGCTGCAGAGCACGGCGACCACGGACAGACGCGATCGCTCAGCGCGCTGTGGCGCTCTCAAACTAGAAGGCATTTTGAAACTCCCTACGCTCCGAAAACTGCGCGCGGTCTCAGCGCCGCGCTGCGGATACAGTGTAACTGCTTAAGTTTGTCGTTTTGTTAACGACCGAACCGACAATAGCCTGAGCCTTGACGATCAGTTGCTGAGCCCACCTGCGATGGCCTCACAAAGGGGGACGTTGTCCTTCACAACCCGTTCAATTGTGATGGTGCGGGTCTTGTTTTCCTCGACAAACGCATAGGAGACGGTGCCTCGTGCACAGTCGTCAAAGGTCACAACCACCGTTCCCTGGCTGCCAGCCGCACTGTCCGTGACGGGGGAGGACGCGTCAAATACGCCACCTCTGGTCAGGGTGATGTCCAGAACAGCGCGGTTCCCCTCAATGGGTCCGATGCCGGTCAGCCAGCGGTGGCCTGCGTCTCCAAGCACGGCATCGCCTTCACGCGCTCCGTCCACATCGAAGGTGAACCAGCCCATGAACAGCAAACCCGTTTCCGGAAAGGCATTAAAGAAAAAGCCTTGCCCCGGCGCGCTCGGATCGTACCAAGCGTCATTCTGGGCGGCATTGATGGCACCGGGCAGTTCGGCGAGTACTGCTACGGCCTCGTCGCCGGCCGCCAGGCGTTCACAGAAGTCCACGTTGTCATTGACCACGCGCTGCAAAGGAATCGAAGAACGCTGTCCGTTCGGAACAATCTCGTAGGTCAGCGTGGCATTGCGGCAGTCCTGAAACGTCAAAGCGATCTTGGCCGTGTCGCCATAGTAGTCACGCCGCACGGCACGGTCGTCATCAAAGGCACCGTTTCGCGTCACGGTGGCATCGAGGAAAGCGGCATGGCCGTCAAAGGGGCCAATGGCCGTCAGCCAGCGGTGACCGCTGTCGCCCAGCGTCGCCCCACCATTCTGTCGTCCATCGGTGTCATAGGTGAACCAGCCCAGAAAGATCGAACCGGTTTCCGGAAACACATTGATGAACACGCCCTGCCCCGGTGTTTCCGGATTGAACCAGGCATCGTTCATGCCCGCGTTGATCGGTGTCGGCAGCGAAGGGGCCGGAACATCGAAGTAAGTTGCCAGCAGGTAATCGAACTGGACAGCGATTTGCTGGGCGAAGCCCGCGTCAAAAGTCTCGAGATAGTGCGTGTAGCGAGGCTTCTGGTAGTCCATGCGGTCGTACACCTGCCGATGCATGGCCTCGTAGTCGGCGCGGTTCTTCGGCGCAACGTTGTCGCGGTAGCTTTCGATCAGTGCACGGATTTCCGGGCTTGGGGGATAGGTGGCCGCCAGCCGCTGTGCCAGCGGCGGGCTGGGAATGATGCCCCAGAAATGGAACAGCGGCGCCATGTTCACACCCAAGGCCTTGCTGGCTTTCTCGATGTAATCATCTCGGCGCACGATGAACGGTCGACCCTCGCATGCGTCGTCCGGCTGAGCCTGGCCGGCCTCATACCACTCGGCGCCGACCGCGGCGGAGCCTTCCCAGCCGAAGAGGCGAGCGATATCACCAAACTTGGCCCAGCTGCGCGGCTGGTAGTGCAACTGGTGCTGGTCTGGCAGCGGGACTTCGAGGTCCCAAAGCATCGGTAAGTTGTTGCGAAAATTGCTGCTGATGATCCAGTCGAAGGCAGCTTCCTCGAAGGTGAAGCGACCGCCGATGCCACTGTAGGCAAAGGCTTCGTCTTTGCCCATGCCATACACCATGTCGTTCACGGCCATTGCCAGCATGTGCACGATGGACTCTGCTTCGATGAAATGGCACGAACCATAGGCGGAACCAAAATCCAGCGTGGGATCGAGATGGTTGTGCCCCATCTCATGCATCAAGGTGTTGTGCGGTCGGAAATCGAGGACCTTGAGCGGGTTCCATTCTTCCTCAGACCTTAGCTCCCATTGAGGAATGATCACCGGATAGCCCGCACCGTAGGCGGGTGTGACCAGGCGGGTGTCAAAGCTGTAGTACTCCGCGCGAGGGCGATCGAGGCTGCGACCGGACCAGCGACGCATGGCGTCCATGATGTCGTCCCAGCGCTGCATGATCTGGCCCGGATTGTTCACGTCGCGGATAAGATCCGTGGGAATCGTGAACATGAATTTGTCAGACTCAAAGTCTGCCCAGGGTGCGTCTGACTCAGCAACGATCGCCAGCCAGTCGTTCAGGTTGGTCTTGCGCCCGGCGCGCCAGGAGAAATACGGCGCCTCGATGGCGTTGTCGATGACCATCGTGAACCAGCCACCGCTAGTGCCTTCCGGCACCTTCAGATAAACGCCGCCGCCGAAGGGACTGAGCACTCGGATCTCCGCCTTATCGAGCGGATACTCGACGGAAATGTCAGGAAAGCGATTGATCGCGCCAATGTAGTCGTAGTCCATGTTTCGGAAGTGAGCGCCCACGATCACGGAAAGACCCTTGTCGGTGACGGCCTCCGGGACCCGGATGGTCACCATGCGCCCTGGCACAGCGTGGGCACCGGTCGGTCGAACGACGCGCTCCTGGTCAGTCAGTTCTGCAGCCGGGTCCTTGCGATAGCTGCCATTGACCCTTGCCTCAATGCCGTCGACACGCGGCGCACCCACGGGCACCGCGCCGGGCGCCACCTCGTGGGCTTCGAACACCACGCCGACCAGCGAATGCAGTTTGCCCGGAACATACTGGGTCTGAAACACGTGATCCTGCGAGAACTGCAGCACACGGGCGTGGAGTGGGAGGTCCTCGAAATGATACTGGCGGCCGTCCTGATAGAGCGGTGGGTTCAGGCGTTCATAGGCTTCGGTATAGGCGAAGAGCGAGCCTTCGATCTCTTCGAAGGGCACAGTGAACAGTAGGGCTTGAAGCGTTTCGAAATGGGCCTCGCGCGCGTCCGCCGAAAGGGTCACGAAGCCCTCCAGGTCGTCCTGCAGGGCGCTGAATGCGTCGTTAACCTCGCCCACGGGCAGTTCGGCAGGGGCGTTGAAGACCACTTCGTCAAACTGCTGCCAGTGACTCCAGGGCTCGACGTCGGCACCGGCGATGCCCGACAGCGACATGGGTGACTCACTGACCGCGGCACGTAACCGGTCGACGTCCACGTGTTCGGGAAACTTGCGAGTGAGCGCTACACCGTTGACTTGCACGGCGTAGAAACCCAGCTCGAATGACAGGAGCAGCGAAACCTCGTTCCAACCGCGAAGTTGGATCGGCAATTCCAGCGGTTCCCTGCTGAACCCGTCCTCGGTGCCATCAGAGAGGCTGATGCTCAGGTGTTCATACTCTTGGATCAGCCGCACGCCCGCACCGCGCAGCGGATCGTCTTCCTCCAGGCGGCCGGCGGAAAACAGGATCCCGAAAAAATTGCCGTCAGTGAGACGACTCTGCAGGTCGACCTGGAAGCTGTTCTCCTGCAGCAGGCGCTGGCTCAGGCTGACCGGAAGGCTCAGCACACCCCGAAGCTGCAGTTCGAGGGCTTGGCCGGCATAGCCAGGCACAAAGTCCGATGGACTCTCTTCCACGGTCGCATGGTACGGGCCTGCCGAATCATTCAGGTTTCCTTCAAAGTCGTAGCGAGCAATCTGAGCGAAGGCAGGAACGGCAAATGCGACGGCCAGGGCAGCGCCAAGCGCAGCGATGAAGACGGGACGCAGGAAAGACTTTAGTCGAAAACCCAGGGAGGAACTGTTCATCGGGATTGCTATGCTTTTTTTAGATGCCAGGGGTTACCCTGACTAACGGGTTTGGCAGCCCGCCAAGATCATGCGGCCTGGCTTTTCCCCGGTTTCCTGGACGCTGCTAAAACTCCGTGACAGCGTGTCCTGGCCTTCAGGGTACGCTCAGCCATCCCGCAAACTGGTAACCCGGGGTAAACGGACCCTTGCCGTTTCCAGTGTTCGGTCACCCGCGCCAGGCAACGTTTCGATCTCGCCCCGCACGAGCCGGGCCGTCGGTAAGCCGTCCTCGAGCAGGATCCGGTTACCGGCCAGCGCCGGTGTTTTCGGCCCGGGCACGAGAATGCCTCCGAGGTTGAGCGGATCGGAGGCAGCGATCACCACGGGGGGCGTATTGGCCGTGCCGCGTGCGGCCGCTGAAAGTTGGGCCGGCACCTCGGGCAGTGCAAACTGTTCCCCAGCGAAGCCATCCACAAAACGGCCACCCAGCACCTCGCCTCGGTCTTCCATGCGTCGCAGGGCGTGCAGCAGTTCGCGCCAGGGCGGCAACAGGGTCTCACGCGCCAGGACTGCGCGGAAGACAATGCCGTAACGCTGCAGCAGCGCATGGCACACGGTGGCCAACTGTTGCTCACGCTCGACCCTCGGTCCAAGCGGCGGCTCTGCCGTGGGCACAGCGCGGAGCAAACTCCAGCGGCCCGGGGGTAGCGTTGACACCGGCGCCGGCTTTCGTTTTCTGCCCCCTTGATGCGGCTGGGCAGGCCGAAGCAGGTCCAGCAGCGGCGAAAAGGCATCCGCGGTTACTGCACCCTCGTGAATCAATGACCGGAGCCCCTGCTCGACCACGGCTGCGGTCAGCCCCGTTTCACGACTGATGTCGTCGAAAAACAGCGCCCCACGCTGATCCAACAAGGCTGCGATGGCCTGCGCATCATTGTCCCGACCAGCTACCACTCCCGGGTTGGCGATCTCGCCGGCGCGCCAGTCGTCAAGCTGATTTCTGGGCACCAGGGCCACCGCAGACTGGCG
>JBCDHO010000108.1:0-7887 GCA_038749855.1 Pseudomonadota bacterium | reverse complement strand
CTTCGAGACCGGCGAGAATGGTCTTGGCCTGGGTGGTGGCCTGTTCATCTGCGATGCGTCTCTGGATAACGACCGCCCCAGCCGGGGCTGTGGCGACACGCAGGTAGAGGCCTGCGGACTCTCGTTTACCGGTAGCAGCGCCCCCGACGCCTCTGGCAATGCTGGCGACACGGCCGATGTGTTCGGCACGATCGAGGTGCTTGGCTTCGGTGAAACACACACCGATGACTGCCTGGAAACCGACGCGCCACCCCCCGCACCAGAACCCGGACCGTCACGGCCACCGCCGCAGCCGGTCCCTGGCGTGACCGGCTGGGCGAGTCTGTTGCTGGGCGGACTGCTCGCCCTGCTCGGCCTCGGCCATTTGAGGCGTCGGGAAACCCAAAGCCGTTAGCCACCCAGCCGGTTAGCGGATGCGGAACGCTGCGCTTGACAGGATCATCCCAGGCCTGCTGATTGGCCTGCTCATTGCCCTGCTGGGCCTGGTCGGCGCGAGCACAGCCCTTGCGGAGGATGCGATTGCCTTCAAGCGGCATGGCAAGACCGTCGCGACGCTAAACCCGAAGTCACAGTTCGTCGAAGAGATCGTGGAAGTGTACGAACCGCATGAGCATCGGACGGTTCGCTACCGGGCGGTGCCACTGCACGAGGTCCTGGACAGCAGCTACGGTCCGGGCTGGCGGGACGAAGAGGAACTGCTTTTCACCTGCGCTGACGGTTATCAACCATCAATCCCGTTGGCGACCCTACTCAGCCATTCGCCCTACCTGGCCTTTGCGCGGGCTGACGGCCGCCCCTTTCTCATCGACAACCACGACCAGGGCGAATTCGAGGTTGCCCTCGGCCCCTGGTACCTGGTGTGGGAAAACATCGAAGATCAGGCGCCGCTCATGCGCGACTCGGCCCTGTGGCCTTACCAGGTGGTTCAACTTGACCTCATCCGCTTCGAAGAGCGCTTCGCCCGCATGCTCCCGCCACGGGCCGAGCGCGATGAACACCAGGCCGGCTTCCTGGCCTTCCGCCATCACTGCATGAGTTGTCACCAGGTCAATGGGCAAGGGGGCGGTAAGTCGCGCGACCTGAACCGGCCCAACATTCTGACGCTCAGGGATGAGGCCTGGCTCGAGGCCTACATTGATGATCCGACGCGCTTCACGCCGGGCGTGCCCATGCCGGCCTTTGACCGCGACGCCCCGGAACGGGCTGCGACCATTCGCCGCATCGTCGCCTATCTCGGCGTCATGGCGGAAACGGAGTGAGGATTCATTGAAATCGCTGCTGACCCTCAGCGGATCCGTCGTTCTGATCTACCTGCTGCTGGTGGCGTTCTATGCCCTCATGCAGCGGAGCCTGATCTACTACCCGATGACGGAAGGCCTCGGTGCGGCGATGCAGCTGGCCGAGGCGCAAGGGGGCAGCCCCTGGCTGGATGAGCACGGTGCGTGGCTGGGATGGAAAGTGGCACCCGTGGCGCGCGCCCAGGCGCCCACGGGACCCGTTCGTCGGGCCCTGGTGTTTCACGGCAATGCCGGCATGGCACTGCATCGCGGCTATTACGCGGACTTGCTGAACCATTTCTCCGCGTCCGGCCCCTGGACGGTCTATATCCAGGAGTATCCGGGCTACGGGCCCCGGGCTGGCTCGCCCGGCCAGCCGGCCATGATCACCGCCGGCATCGATGCGGTGGACCGCTTGCTGGCCGAAGATCCCTCGCCGTTGCTCATCGTCGGTGAGTCCATCGGCAGCGGGGTAGCTTCCGCGGTAGTGGGCGAGCGGCGCGAAGCGGTCGCGGCGCTGCTGCTCGTGACGCCCTTTGATCAACTGGTAAACGTGGCACGGCATCACATGCCCTGGCTGCCATCGAGCCTGCTGCTTAAAGACCGCTATGACAACCTCACGGCCCTTGAACGCTACGAAGGACCGCTGGCTATCGTGACCGCTGGCGAGGACGACATCGTTCCTGCACGATTCGCAGAACCGTTGCTGGCGCAGCATCGCGGCCCTGCCCTGCATGAACAGCAGCCCACCGCGGGGCACAACTCCCTGCACTTCAATGCAGGACGTGCGCCTTGGACCGCGGTTGATGAATTCCTTGCGGACCCTGTCCCGATCTCGGAAGAGCCTCGACCACCGGCCGCCATGCAGCGCTCGGAGCGCCGGTAAGATAGGCGATAGAACATCGTCACTGCTCAGGAACCCCACCATGAAAATCGCGGTATTGGGCGCCGGTGCCGGCGGCACGGCGGTCGCTTTCGATTGTGCACAGCACGGGCACGAGGTTCGGCTGTTCGACTTTCCGCAGTTTGCGGACAACATCGCGTCCATCGCCGCGAGCGGCATGATCCATGCCGAGGGGGACCTGGAGGGTACGGTCGCCATCGCCTACGCGGGTCATGACATCGACGAGGCGCTGGCGGGGGTGGAACTGATTTACGTTGTGGGCCCGGCCTACAGCACCGAACCGTTCGGCGCGGCCGTCACCGGACGACTGCGTGCAGGGCAGACGGTCATCGTCACGCCGGGCTCCTGTGGCGGCGCCCTGGCCTTCAAGCGAGCCGCCGGGCTTGCGGTGGATGACGATGCGGTCTGCGTGGCCGAATCAGCCACTCTTCACTATGCCGTTCGCCTGATCGAGCCCGGGAAAATCCGGGTCTTTCTGAAGCTCAAGGCCGGAAACCTGCTGGCGGCCCTTCCGCACACGAAAACCGAGGAGGTGCTGGCGCTCATTGAGGACGTCTACCCCAGCATGGAATCGGCGGCCGGCGTGATTCAGACCAGCCTGCAGAACGCCAACCCCATCATTCACCCGGCGGTTACCCTCAGCAATGCCGCGCGCATCGAAATGACGGGCGGTGATTTCCTGTTCTACGAGGACGGTGTGAGCGACTCGGTCGGGCGACTCATCGAAGCGCTCGATCAGGAACGCATTGCCATCGGCGAGCGAATCGGTGTCGCGGTTCTGCCCGATCCCGTCATGGGGATGCGCCAGGGCTATATGCTGGAGAACAACTACGGCGCCGCTTATCGAAACGCGCCCGGTTTCCAGGGCATTGGCGCCCAGCCGCAGCTGGATCACCGCTATCTGAACGAAGACGTCGGCTACGGGCTGGTGTTCATGTCCGCGCTGGCCGCACAGGTCAGTGTGCCGGTGCCGACCATCGACGCCGTGATTTCGATGGCTTCAGTGGTGATGGCACGGGACTACCGGGGCGAAGCGCTGCGCACACCGGCAACGCTTGGCATCGACGGGCGGTCAGCAGAGGCGCTCGCCACGCTGTAGCGCAGCACACCAAAACCGAGCGCCGGCACGAGCCAGCAAGTGCCGCCGCTTCACTGAGCCCAATACTGTCGGGGCTAGCCGCTCAGCAACGCTTCCCAGCGCTCCATGGCGTCCGCCAGGCCCGCCTCGTACAACCGAGCCCCGTGTTCCTTCGAGGCCAGCGCCGGCTCGGAGCCGATTCGGCCGTCAGCGAAACGCCCCCGATAGTCCGCCGCGTCCCGAATGGGGCCGTTCGGCGCGCGCCTCGGCTCGAGAGGCGCTTCGCGCGCCGCCTCCGGCCAGGCGTCCCAGGTCAGGGAAATCTCGGAAGGCGTGGCGTGCGAGCCTTCCGCGTCGCCAAACAGTTCCCGCGACAGCGCACCGACGCGTTTCCCCAGGAACCAATTGAACAGCTCCAGCACGACCCCGGATTGACCGCCACCCAGGCTAGCGTCCGCATAGAGGTCTGCGAAGGCGGCCTGCACGGTGGCAATGTTGCCGCCGTGGCCATTAAGGAATAGGAAGCGCCGGAAGCGCTGGCTGGCCAGCGATTCCACCACGTCCCGGATCACGGCGATCAGCGTCGTCGGTCGCAGCGCAATCGAGCCGGGAAAGCGCAGGTGGTGTTGCGCCATACCAATGCTCAGGGTGGGCGCCACGAGAACGCCCTGCTCGGCCATGCCACCGGCAATGTGCTCGGGGCAAATCGCATCCGTACCGATCAGGCCGGTCGGGCCGTGTTGCTCCGTCGAGCCGATGGGAATCAGCACCGCGTCGCAGTGCTTGAGATAGTTCTCGATGTCAGGCCAGGTGGCGAGCTGCAGTTTCATGGTGTACCTCAGCGATGGTCAATGTGAGTGAACCAGAAGGTGATTCGGGATTAAGTCTCGAACAGCTGATGATGCTAAGAGCACTGCCCGGAATGGATCAACTGTCCATGGCGTCGCACCGTGAAAGCCACTAGACTCGGAGGGCAAGCTGACACATAAGCTGGGCACAAGCTGGAGGGGCAGTGATGGTAAAGAGCATCTACCATACGGGCGCCAGCGCCCTGACAGGGTTCTGGGGGCGGTGAGCACGTCGCGACGCATTCGCCTCGCGCTGGCCGTCAGCGCACTGGCGCTCTCGACTGGCGCTACCGCCCAGGACGAGCCTAGCCTTCAGGAAATCCTCGAACGTCTTGAGGCCCTCGAGCGAGTGCAGGCTGAACAGGCCGACCAGCTTCGGGAGCGCGACCAGCGCATCGCCGAACTCGAGGCGGAACTCGCCGCCCAGAAAGACGCCGACACCCAGCCTGCCGACACGGTCGCTCCCATCGTCGCGGAAGAAGCACCCGCACCCGCCGAGCCACCCGCGGCAGTTGTCACCATCGATGCGGTTGAGCCGGCGGATGCGCCCCTGACCCCTGTCGTTGTCGCTGCTGAACCGGTCGACGTGCCGGAAGGCGTCGAAACCGACAACCGGGGCCGCCCCATCTATGAAGCGCCGGAGTACTACGGCGAGTTTCAGGACGCCGGACGTGGTTTCAAGCTGGTCAACACGCCGGTGGGTGACCTGAGCTTCAGCCTGTACACGAGCGTTCGCTACCTGAACCAATCCAGCCTCGACGAGACCTACACGGATTCTTTCGGTCGCACGACGGAACTGGACCTGCGCAACGACCTCCAGTTCCAGAAGGTCTTGCTCTACTTCAAGGGCTGGGTGCTGGATCCCAAGTTTCGCTACCTGACCTATGTCTGGACCTCGAACACAAGCCAGGGTCTGGGCGCCCAGGTGGTGGTCGCTGGCAACCTGTCTTACCTGTTCAACGAGTCGTTTAACCTCGGCGCCGGTATTGGTGGCCTGCCCACGACCCGCTCAACGGAAGGCAACTTCCCGCGCTGGCTCAAATCGGACGTCAGGACCATCGCCGATGACTTTTTCAGGGGCTCCTTCACCTCAGGAATCTGGGCCTACGGAAAGCTGGGAGAACACTGGCGCTACCACGCCATGCTCGGAAACAACCTCAGTCAGCTGGGCGTGGATGCGGGCCAATTGGACAACACCATGGACACCTACGCCGGTGCGCTGATCTGGACGCCCATGGGCCCCTACAACAAAGGCTTCGGTGATTACGAAAACACAGAGGACACAGCGGTTCGTGTCGGCCTGCACTACACGCACTCCACCGAAGACCGCCAGAGTCAGCCCGGGGTCGACGATCCGGATAACTCACAGCTGCGCCTTTCCGACGGGACGCTGCTGTTCCGACCCGGCGCCTTCGCCACGGAAGGGCGCATCAACCGCGCGCGCTACCGCATGACTTCGATCGACGCCGGCATCAAGCGGCGCGGCCTGGCGCTCGAGGGTGAGTTTTACTACCGCATCTTGGACGACTTTCTCACCGAGGGCTTCGTACCGGTCGATGAGGACAAGAGCCATGGCTACCAGGTCCAGGCCTCGGCGATGGTCGTCCCGCGGCTCTGGCAACTGTACCTGGCCCATTCGAAGGTCTACGGCGACTATGGCGATCCCTGGGACGCGGCCCTCGGTGTAAACTGGTTCCCGTACAAGAACAGCCAGTTCCGGGTGAACGGTGAGCTCCTCTACCTCGACCGGTCTCCGGTGGGTAACTATTCCGCGCCCTACATCGTGGGCGGCAACGGCCTCGTGTACTACGCCAACCTGGAGTACCGCTTCTGAACGCCGCCAGGAGAGGCCGCTAGCCCGTCTCCTCCCGTTCCTGATCGCGCTCCTGTACTTGCTCCTGCTCCTGGGCTTGCCGTTGCTGATGCAGAATTTCCGGCGTCAGTAGCGGTGTCGGCTTGCGCGGCTGACGGCCCCAGCCACAGCCGATGGCGATGATGACCCAGCGGCAACGAACGATAAATCCCGTGTTGCTGCGCCAGCCAAATTCTGGCGTGATCTGATCAAAGCCGCGGTGCAAATCACCCTTCCAGCCGCCGGCATACATGAAGACATCGAGGCCGGGGTCAGCGAACGGCAGCTCGGGCAGCTCCGGCGTCAGGTAATCGATCATGCTTTCGCGTTCCGGGAATTGAAAGGCGGTCGGCGTTTCCTGCTCAGGGGGCAGATAGCCGAACAGGCCCTCGCCGGGGTCACGCTCCAGGGGCGCTGCACGCAGCCGGGTCAGCAGTGCCTGATCCCGCGTCATATCTTCGACAGGCTGTCGGATCACTACAGGCGGTTCGGCAGGCGTCGTTGAAACAACGGGTGCGACCGGCTCCAGCAGCGGTCGAGAGGGCACTTCCGGCACTTCGTCCCCGGCTGCTGGGACATGCTCAGGCTCGGGCATCGGTGCCTGGCGCTCTATGGGTTCAGGTTCAATGGGTTTGGGTTCAATGGATTTGGGTTCAATGGGTTCAGGCTTGAGCGGTGCACGAACAAGCGTTGGACGGATCAACTCGACGGCTACCGACGGTCCGTCCTGTGGCACGCCAGTATCGTATTCAGGGAGCAGAAATAGAAGCGCGAGGTGTAACGTGCTCGAAAGCAACAGAGCGGCAAGAATGAGCCGCCCAGGAGACTCCCGAGCCGCGCGCGTCTCAACGGGCTGGCCTACGGTACTTGTCACCTGCTCAGCTTAGCGTTATCGGGCTTAACGGTGGGTTAGTCCGATGTTAATGCGGTCATCCTCGCTTGGCGGAAAGCACCGAGCGTTTACGTGAAAGGAACTGAAACACGAAACACCCCAAAAAAGGTCGCTATGCATCCGGAGGAAGCTTATGACCATACCCCTCGATCCTGGAATGGGCGGTAGATCTGTCGATGAACAGGCACTCCAAATCGGCGATGTCATTGTCTCGACGACGCCCGCACTGATCTCACGCGTCATTCGAAAGGCAACTGGCTCGGTCGTGAGTCACGCCATCGCCTACATCGGCGGTGGACAGGTGGTCGAAGCCATCGCGGATGGCGTTGTACTGAGATCGCTTCGACAGGCCCTGATGGAGGCGACGCTGGCAGCCGCCTATCGCAAGCCCGGTCTCGGGCTGGCGCAGGGCTTGCAGATTCGCGACTTTCTTGGACAGCAGCTCGGCAAACCTTATGACTACTCGGGCATCGTCGGGCAAGCTGGATTTCAACTCGACCGGCGGGTTCTGTGCGTCGAAGGTACCATCGACTGCGTGCGGCGGGTTGGAAACAACAACATGCGCCTGCAGCGCTTTGACAAGTTCTTTTGCTCAGAACTGGTCGCCGCTGCTTACCGCCGCGCTGGCGTTCCACTCACGCCAGAACCGCCTTCCTGGGTGAGCCCTGATGACATCGCAAAAATGCGCCTGAGCGGGAACCTTGAGTACGTCGGCCACCTATGCGTCTGATTCCAGCAGGCATTGTTGGCGCAAAAGCGCGGTGTTTCATGCCTACCGCGAGCTGCTCCCCGCTTGAAGGGCTTCACAGAGAGTGATGTTGTCGGTGACCACCCGTTGGATCGGCACTTGCCCGGAGAGACTCTGACCCGGGAATGTGTAGCTTACAAGCCCTTCATTACAGCCAGTGAACTCGAGCTCAGGGCCCCTTTGACGGCAGCAGCGCAATTCTGAATGTCACTCTGACGGCTGGCGGGGTATTCGACTCGTCTGAGCCCGCGGTTGTGAACACCGTGGACTATGGGACCCTCGAGCTCG
>JBCDHO010000107.1:0-7919 GCA_038749855.1 Pseudomonadota bacterium | reverse complement strand
GAGACCTTCGCCTACTGAACCGTTCACGCGCCAGGCGCGTGAACGGCCACCGAAGAAACGCCGAACTTACTCGACCTTCCAGATCACGTAGGCCCAGTCCTCGCGCTTCGTGGAGCTGTGGTCAAAACCGATGTAGTAGGTCTTGCCCGCCTCGAAGTCCGCTTCCAGCGGCGGCACGTTACGGAAACTGTTGTGACGCGGTGTCTTGCAGAACGTGGTGTCCAGCGCCACGGTGCCGCTAAGCGTATGGCGCCCCGGCTCAAGATCGAAACCCTGGGGCGAGACGAATTTCTCCTCACCGTCAATGGTCCGAATCGCAACGCGGGAGATACACTCACTGGGCTTTTGGACCTGCGTCACGATACGCGCTACGTCGTCCGATTCGGCAAGGGTGGCGGTGGGCGCAAGCGCCGCGACGCCGGCAAGGGTCAATGCCACGAGGGCGATTTTACTGTTCATGATTCACGCTCCAAGGGCGCATTGTTGCTCTGTGGGTCAAGCTTCACAGCTTGTGTCTGAATGCAGGCTGAACGGGCCCGGTGCCGACGTCCTAAACCTCGGCCGCATCAGCGCCTGCTGCAATACGCAGCGGCCTTCGCCACTGTGTGTGTCGTTCAGAACGGCAGCTTGAGGTCGCCGCGGACTGCCAACAGCTGGGCGCGAAAGGCCTCCTGAACATTCTTCAGGGCTTCTTCCGAATCTGCGTCGAAACGCAGCACCAGAATGGGCGTCGTGTTCGAGGCCCGGACCAGGCCCCAGCCGTCGGCAAAGTCGGCGCGAACACCGTCAATAATGTTGATTCGTGCACCGGGGAACCGGGCTCGCTGCTTGAAATCCTCGATGAAGGCGTGGTTTTCGCCCTCCTCCAGGTGCACCTTCAGCTCTGGCGTGCTGACAGAATTCGGCAGCGCGGCAAGTACTTCCGTCGGCGTATCCTTCTCTGCCGCCAGAATTTCTAGCAGCCGGCAGGCGGAATAGATGCCGCAGTCAAAACCGTACCAGCGGTCCTCGAAGAAGAAGTGGCCACTCATCTCGCCGGCCAGTGGCGCACCGACGTCCTTCATGCGGTTCTTCATCAGCGAATGGCCAGTCTTGTACATTTCCGGTACGCCACCTGCCTCGCGGATCACCGTGTCGAGGTGCCCGGTGCACTTCACATCGTAAATAATGGTCGAACCTGGCTTGCGTGAAAGTACTTCCCGCGCATAGAGCATCATGATCCGGTCCGAAAAGACGATGTCACCCTCGGCGGTCACCACGCCCAACCGATCGGCGTCGCCATCGAACGCCACGCCCAGATCGGCCTGGGTCAGCTTCACCGATTCAATCAGGTCTTCGAGGTTTTCAGGTTCGCTGGGGTCCGGATGGTGGTTTGGAAAGTCACCGTCTACCTCGTCGTACAGCCCAACCACCTCGGCACCAATGGCTTGCAACACCTCGACGGCGCAAACCGCGCCAATGCCATTACCGCAGTCGGCCACAATCTTGAGCGGTCGATCCAGCTTGATGTCACCGGCAATCCGCTCCCGATAAGCCTCGAGGGCGTCCTGCTGGACCACCTCCGCCTGACCGTGATGGAGATTGCCCGTGCGGATGCGCTCGAAGAGGTCAAAAATGTCATCGCCGGCCAGGGTCCGACCCCCAATCATGATCTTGAAGCCGTTGTAGTCGGGGGGATTGTGGCTCCCGGTGACCATGACGCCCGAGCCCTTGGCCATTTCGTTCGCAGCGTAGTAGAGGACACCCGTTGGCACAGCGCCCACATCGATCACAGGGCAGCCGGAATCCTTCAGTCCACTGATGAGCCCATCCACGAGGTCAGGGCCCGAGTGCCGGCCATCTCGTCCTACGGCCACCGGGGTGGCCAGGCTGTCCTGGGCGAGACTGCCGACCGCCTGGCCGATCTGGTAGGCGATGCCGTGATCGAGTGATTCGCCAACGACCCCACGAATATCGTAGGCCCTGAAAATATGGCTTTTGAGTTCAACCCCCGGGACCGACGAGCGGGACCCGGCCGGAGCAGGTGCCGGCGCGGCTGCTGCCGACGCGCCGGTGGAGGGCGTCGAGGCGCGCTCAGTCACATCGGCCGACGGTGCGGCGGGCTCCGGGGAGGGCGCAAGCTCAGCCGACGGCTCGGACGCGGCTTCGCCTTCTGACGTGCTGATGCCTTGCGGTTCAGCGGCCGACGGTGGGTCCGTCGGCGCGGTATCCGTTCCTGAAAAAGCACTGTCCAGAGGCGGCAACTCGTCGCCGACATCCACAGCAGGTTGGCTGATGCGCCCCACGAGCGGCGGCTCGAGGGAGGACGGATTCGATGCGCGATCACCCAGCCCCGGCTTGTCGCTCTCGGTCATGTCCGTTTCGCCAAGGGTTTCCGTGGTCCGAGGTTTGGCGCGCTTTCGACCGCCGGGCGGGCGCAGGCTGGGCGGCGGCTCTTCGGGCAGAGACGCACCGAGGGCGCCACCGCCGGTCGGCGACAACGTCGGCGGTTGGGTTGCCGTGCCGTCCCCAGGGGAATCCGGTCCCTCCTTCGGTGGGGCCAGCGTCCTGCGCATGCGCGCATCTTTCAAGGTCGGCGGCATCGTGTCCGCGGGCAAGTCTCCGTCCCGAAGCGTTTCAAAGTGCTCGGGCATGGTTTCCTGGGCCGGCCGCTGACGCTGCATCATCTGGCGTCGGGCGATGCCCAGGAGAAGCAGGAGCACCCCAAGAGCCACGAGCACCCACTGCTCTCGCTGACCAATCAGCCCACCACCGCTGGAGGTGGGGAACACCACCTGCAGCAAAGAGCCGTCAACCGGAAACCGCTCAGCGATGAAGCCGGCAGGAATACCAGCGCCGACCTCGCGCAGCTTGCGCGGGGCATTGGCACCGGCGGCGTGCTCAAGGGCAATGTAGCCAGCGGCGGGATTGGCGACGTTGAACAGATCCAGCAAAACAGAAGGGTCCAGGTAGACAACGAGGAAACCCTTTTCCTGGACGGCGCGGCCCACCGTAGAGGCGCTGGCGAGGTAGCTCAGTCCCTGGTCATCGATCAACTGGACCGGGGACAGCTCGTCCTCCATCGCCACGGCCATCATGTCCAGCATGATGAAACCATTCTCGCCCATGGTGTCCAGGTCGGTCATAAACACTTCCGGACCGTAGATATGGACGTCGGTGACTTCAGGGATCAGCTGACGCATCTCCGTGAGCAGTACCGGCTGGCGGGCAGTGCCTTCCGCGACGCCCACGGCAAGGTGCTGGATGGGCTCCGCGCGAAGCATCTCGCGAATTTCCTGAACGACACGGGCAATCTGGGTCGCCGACTGCCGCGCTTGATCCCTGGCCGCACCCGACTGGTTGACTTCCGCGCTTCCGCCCAGCATGGACCAGACGCCTACCGCGAGGATAATGGCGCCAGTGAGCAGGTAGGGCCAGGGTGCCGCAAGCAGGCTACTTGACGGCGCGGTCTGGCCCGTGACATCAGCAAGTGTTTTACGGCCCATCTCAGGTGGCCCCCGTATGGCCAAAGCCGCCGGCGCCCCGTGCGGAGCGCTCAAAGCTGTCGACCACTTCCCAGGTCGCACGCACGACCGGCACGAAGACCAGCTGCGCAATGCGGTCGCCAGGTTCGATTACAAAGGGTTGCGCGGACCGGTTCCAGCAGGAGACGAACACCTGACCCTGGTAGTCGCTGTCGATTAAACCCACAAGATTACCGAGCACAATCCCATGCTTGTGGCCCAGGCCTGACCGCGGCAGGATCACAGCCGCAAGCTGCTCGTCGGCCATGTGCATGGCGAATCCGCTTGGCAACAGTTGGGTCTCGCCAGGGGCAATGGTCAGGGTGTCCTCAACCATGGCTCGAAGGTCAAGGCCTGCGGACCCGGGTGTTGCGTAGTCGGGCAAGGGAAACTCGACGCCCAAACGGGCATCAAGCACGCGAAGTCGAACGGGCGCTGATTCAGCCACTCGCACCAAGCCTCCCCCGAGGTGATGATTCCCTCAACACGGTTACCCTTCTTCCCTGGTGGCCGGCATGAGCATTGCCGGCCGGTCTCTTTCCCTGATACGCCTACTATACCAAGGCCAACCCCGACTGCACGCTCGAAACGCCATTTTTGCCGCGCTTCAACCGGGCTGAATCCCGACTCCTTCCTGGGCAATGTCGCACAGGGATGCGGGCCGCACCTCGCTGGCGTAGCCCCCAGCACACACGCAAACTGGATCGGGTCGGATTCGCAGACGCAGGGCGCAGAGATACACCGTTGCAGCCACTCAGACAGACACCGTTGCGGGGGGCAGACATTGAACTGCTCTCCTCCCTGCTCGCCCCGGAGCTCGGTGCGGTCAGCGCGCGGCAGCTCGCATTCAGCACCCTTGCACGGGCTGGCAACTTGCGTGCCCTGCTTGCCGAACCACCCGAGCAACTGGCCCGATGGCCGGGCTGGAGCCAGGCCAGGGCAGACGCCTTAGCCGCCGTCCGGGGGATCGCTGTGCGGCAATTCGAGGAAAAGCTGGCGCGCGGCTCGGCCCTGACCAGCCCGGGCGATACGCTGGCGTTTCTGCGCGCCCACCTGATGGACCGTCGTCGCGAGGTGTTCTGCGGGCTATTCCTGGATACGCGCCATCGCATCATGGCCTGGGAAGAACTGTTCCACGGATCGATCGATGGGGCCTGCGTCTATCCCCGGGTGGTGGCTGAGAAAGCCCTGCTGATCGGTGCTGCGGCGCTCATCGTCGCGCACAATCATCCCTCCGGCGTCTCGGAACCCAGCCTTGCGGACCAGGCCATCACCCGCCGCCTCAAGGAGGCCCTGGGCCTCCTCGAGATTCGCCTGCTGGATCATTTCGTCATCGGTGACGGCGAGCCCGTGTCCATGGCGGCCCGTGGCATGCTGTAGGCGTCGCTCAAAAGCAGGCTTCAGACGCTGCGCATTACCAACGCCTTTCCGCCGCAAGACGGCGCCCGAATCAACACCGGAATGCGCTCGGCAAAGCGCAGTAAAAAACGTGCACAATGCTTGCGGACCGGGCGTTTTTTCGGTATAAAGTGCGGCTCTTTTGCGCCAGTAGTAGTACGGGAAAGTCCCATGTCCAGAATCTGTCAGGTCACCGGCAAAAAGCCGATGACCGGAAACAACGTGTCTCACTCCAACCGGAAGACGAGACGTCGATTCCTGCCCAACCTCCACACCCATCGTTTCTGGGTGGAAAGCGAGAACCGTTGGGTCAAGCTTCGTGTGTCCACCAAGGGCCTGCGGATCATCGATAAGAAGGGTATTGACGCCGTTCTGTCTGATCTCCGCACCCGTGGCGAATCCGTCTGACCGGAGGTTAAGTCATGGCCAAGTCAAACCGCGAAAAAATCCGCCTCGTGTCCACCGCCGACACGGGCCACTTCTACACGACCGACAAGAACAAGAAGAATATGCCGGGCAAGATGGAGATCAAGAAGTACGATCCCGTCGTCCGCAAGCACGTCATCTACAAGGAAGCGAAAATCAAATAAGTCCTGCGCAAGACCCGGCGCCCGGCGCCGGTCGGGACCCCGTCGTTTTCCGAATTAGCCCGCCTTCATGGCGGGCTTTTTCGTTCCAGGAGCAGATTGCCCCAGCGATCAAGCCCGTAGGTCCAGCCGGGCGCGACCCAAACGGTTGCGGCCTTGTCGGTGATGATGCACGGACCTTCTTCCCCCGCCCCGGGAGACAGGGCGGCGCGCTCCAGCACCGGCACGGCCTGTTGCAGATCAATCATGAACACGCGTCGCTCCGTCGCTTCCCGCTGCCCGGGCAGGGAGGCCGGCGCGAGCGTTTCCAGCGGCGCCGGTGCACGCGCAGAGATGCGCACATTGACGAGTTCGACGTCCCGCTCGAGGCGGTGCCCCACGGCGGCCTCGTGCGTACGATGAAAACCTTCCACGCGCAGACTCGCATCATCGGCCTGCCGAAACGGCAGCTCAAGCGTGGCGCTCTGACCCTGGTAGCGCAGTTCGAGGCGCCGCTTACAGTGAACACTACGCAGATCGATACCATCGTTGGCGAGCGCCTCCCGGGCGCCCTGCTCAAGGGCTTCGAAGGCTTGTTCCAGCGCTTCCGGATCGACGGAAGCCAGGGATTGAAGTATCGCCTGGGATGCCTCCCGACCGGGCTCTGAGGCCAGCATGCCATGGGCGGAAAGCACACCCGCCAGGGCCGGCAGCAACACTGACTCCATGCCCAGCAGCTCAGCCAGCGCGCAGGCATGGAGACCACCGGCACCACCGAAGCACACGAGCGTATAGTCGCGGGGATCGTGGCCGCGCTCTACAGACATTACCCGGAGGGCCCTGGCCATGTGTTCGTTGGCGATGCGAATCACACCCTCGGCGGCAGCGACCCGCCGGCAACCCATTGTCCGGGCCAGGGCATCCACGGCCTCGTTGGCCGCCTCTCGGTCGAGGGGCAGATAGCCTCCCAGCAACGTGTCAGGCGGAATGCGCCCAAGCACCAGGTTGGCGTCCGTTACCGTCACGGCGCTTCCACCCCGTCCGTAGCACGCCGGGCCGGGATCAGCGCCGGCAGACTCGGGGCCGACCAGCAGCATGCCACCGGCATCGACGCGCGCCAAAGAGCCTCCGCCGGCGCCGATGGTATGAATATCCACCGTCGGACTGGTCAGTGGCCAACCGCCGATCCGCGAGTTATGGGTCAGGGGAATCCCCCCGTCGAGCAGTGAGACGTCAGTCGATGTACCCCCCATATCGAGGGTCAGCAAGCGATCACGACCCGTCACGCGGCCCAGCAGGCGTGCCGCCGCAATGCCGCCGGCGGGCCCGGAGAGCAGCAAGCGCACCGCGGACTGGGCCGCATGGCCCGCGGCGATGGTCGTGCCCGAGCTCTGCATTACCGAAATGCGCGCAGTCGGCACCGCATCCTCAAGCCGCGACAGATAGCGGGCGATGACGGGGCCAACACTGGCGTTCAGCCAGGTGGCGATACCGCGTTCATACTCGCGAAGTTCCGGAAGCACTTCACTCGCGAGGCTGACGAAGCGCTTGGCGCCCAGGGCCCGGGCGATTCGCTGTTCTTCCCCCGGACACAGAAAGGCGAACAGCAGGTTGACCGCCACCGCTTCTACACCTAGCGAATCAACGCGCTCGGCAAGCGCTTCCAGCTCCGCGTCACTGGCGCGTATCAGGAGCGCGCCGGCAGCGTCGCAGCGTGTCGACAGCTCCAGGCAGTGGCTGGCAGGCACCGGCGGCGCCTGGGCGGGCTGCTCGAGCTGATACACGGCCTGTCGGTTCTGGCGTGCCAGCGTCAGGATATCCGCAAAGCCCTCGCTGGTCACATACGCCACCCGTGCACCTTTGCCCTCCAGGACCGCGTTGGTGCCTACGGTCGTTCCATGCACGATGGTGACCTCGGACTGCGCAAGACCCAACCGGCTCAGTCCTTCGACAATTGCGCGGGACGGATCATCCGGTGTCGACAGCACCTTGCCATGCTGCAGTCGTCCCGCCCGCCAGACCACGAAGTCGGTGAAGGTGCCACCGGTGTCCACGCCGACCAACGTCCGCTCCGACGTGCTGCGGTGCGCCGTATCCGACGATTCCGGGTTGCTGGTGGTGGGGGTGGCGGATGCCATGTGTGGGATCATCCTGGAATCGGTGCGGCAGAAGGGCGCCTATGGTAGCGTTCAGCGCCGGAGGAAACAGCCCATGCCCGAACTACCCGAGGTCGAAACCACCCTGCGCGGCATCCGCCCCTGGCTCGAAGGTCGCCGTATTCGGGCGCTTCCCGTGCGCGAGCCGCGCCTGCGCTGGCCCGTCCCGGAAGCGGTACAGCAGGCGGTCGGCGCTCGGGTGTCGGGACTGCATCGCCGCGCGAAGTACCTGCTGATCGAAACGGATGCGGGCGGCGACCTCATGGTGCACCTCGGCATGTCCGGCTCGCTCCGGG
>JBCDHO010000106.1:0-7921 GCA_038749855.1 Pseudomonadota bacterium | reverse complement strand
GCGTGATCCAGCAGCTCACCTGTTCGGGATGGTCGTCCACGCTGCCCAGGTAGGAAAATACCGGCAGCGGATCATCGCCCGGCTGTTCCTGGAGGCCGTTGAAGCCCACTGATTTTCCGTCGATGCGCGGTGGCGTCCCGGTCTTCAGCCGCCCGACTTCCAGGGGCAGTTCGCGCAAACGCGCTGCCAGTGTGACGGAAGGCGGATCGCCTGCCCGGCCGCCAGACTGTTGGACTTCGCCCATGTGAATCTTGCCGCCGAGGAACGTTCCCGTGGTCAGCACGACCGCATCGGCGCTGAAACTCAGTCCCGAGGCGGTCCGGCAGCCAACGACCCGATCGCCCTCCAGCAGCAGGTCGTCGACAGCGGCCTGGAACACGTTCAGTCCTACCTGGCCTTCCACTGCCTGTCGAATGAAGGCGCGGTAGAGGTTGCGGTCGCACTGTGCGCGCGTCGCCCGGACGGCCGGACCCTTGCGGGCATTGAGCGTACGCAGCTGGATTCCGGCCGCATCCGCAGCCCGTCCCATGATGCCGCCCAGGGCGTCGATTTCGCGGACCAGGTGCCCCTTGCCGATCCCGCCGATGGCCGGGTTGCAGCTCATCTGGCCGATGGTCTCGATATTGTGGGTCAACAGCAGGGTTCGGGCGCCCACGCGTGCCGCAGCGAGAGCAGCCTCGGTACCGGCATGGCCGCCACCAATTACGATGACCTGGTAGTGTTCGCTCACGTTCATTGGCAAAAGCGCTCCCTGCGCAGGACTACCCCTCGGCCGGCAATGGCCGTCCGGCCAAAGCCATCGCATCCCGATATTGGGTAAGCGCCGGATCTGCTGTGGACCAGGTTGTTAGGACCTTCTCGAGCGCGCCAGCGGCAGCGTCCTCCTCACCTCTTGCGTTGTCCAGGAGTGCCTGGACGTACCACAGCTGGGGTGAGGTGGGGTCGAGGCTGAATCCTCGCCTGAGGGATATCTCGGCGGATTCCAGCTGTCCATTGCGCACCTGGCCTTCCGCGAGGGTCGCCAGCGCAGCAGGCACGGCAACGGTATACATCTCACCGGCGAGGAAAGAACGGTCAATCTCTACCAGCGCCGCCCCGACCTCCTCTGTCATCAGTTCAAAGTCGTCGGCCAGGTAAGCGATGCCGGCAGCGCCCATGTGCACCTGGAACTGCATGAACGCAAATCCAAATTCGTCCAGTAGCGCCTTGAAGTTCTCCTGCGCGGCCCAGGCCTCATCGAAGCGCGATTCTTCCGCTGCAATCAGCGCTTCCATAGGCAGCAGAAACCGGCTGAACGGCGGCTGCGGCACCTTGACTTGAGCCTCCTGCAGCACCACCCGCGCGCGATCAACGTCCTTCTTGGTCATCAGGTAGCCCACGATGGCCGCGTCAACGGTCAAGGCAACCAGGAACGGCGGCTGAGCCTCAGCAAAATGGGGTTCAGCGGCCCGCATCTGCTCGATGGCCGGCTCGATGCGCCCGAGCCTTGCCTCGTACTGGGCTGCCATCATATGGACCTGTGCCAGCTGTGCCGACCGGTCGGCGCGTCCGAACGCCTCCTCAAGCAGAGCGCGCGCTTCATCACCTTCACCCTGCCGCGCCGCAATCACATGCGCGCGAAGCAGCGGCGTGATCGCATCGCTCTCGAGCACCGCTGCCTCCCGGTAGCGCTCATCGGCTGCTTCCAGGTCGCCGCTGTCGCGGAGCAGGTCGCCCATCTTAATGTTGGCGCTCATGTCTCCCGGCCGCGCCGCCTGGAAACGACGGACATAATCAATGGCACCTTCCATGTTGCCGAAGGAACGTTCGAGGTCTGAAAGGATGAGCATCAGGTCGACGTTCAGCGGGTCCTTTTCGAGACCAATTTTCAACTGCTCCCGGGCACCTTCACGGTCGTTACTGATCAACAGCAACTCACCCAGCTGTATATGCCAGCGCGCCTCGCCGGTGAGTTCAACCTGCAGGCGAGTAAACTGCAGCAGCCGCTCGGACTGATTCGTCGCGCGGTAGTAGCGGCTCATGACTTCTGCGCGGTCATTTTCCGGCAGCCGGTAGTCCAGGCGCTGAAGCTCCTCCAGCACCGGGACCGAGGCGGGCATGTTGCCGGATTCGACCAGCATCTGCGCCTTGGCGATCATCGCCATAACGAACATGGGATCTTCTGTAAGTGCTGCCTCAAGGCCAGCCAGTCCACCGGGAATATCGTTGTCGATCATGCGCGTATTCAGCGCCGCGATGTAGCGCTGCAGGGCGAGCTTTGACTCGCCGTAGGTTTCCGCCAGGGGCAGATCCTCATAACCGCCCGCCTCCACGGAGGGAAGCTCAAGGGCCGTGCGAATGCGGACGGACGCCGCGTCGAGCATGGTGTAGAGGTCCCAGCCGCGCTGTTCGAATTCCGCGACACGCCGCATGCTGTCCGCATCCCAGAGCCGCGTTGCCACTACCAGCTCTTCACCGTCCTTGAGCAAGGTTCCCTCGACGAAGTAGCGGCGATCGCTATCGCGGGCGATCTGTCGCAGCAGTGAGGCGGGTGCGCCGATGCCCGTGTCAAAGCCGGCAGCCTTCAGCCGCGCGTAGTAGCCGGTTATCCAGTTACCGTAGGGCGAGTTGGCAGACAGGTAGGGATCCTGTGAAAGGTCCTGGGTCAGCAACTCCGTCACGCCGTATTGGAGCCAGTCCAGCTCAGGATCACCGGATTCATTCTCGTAGAAGAACACGGCCATGCGCTGCCGCTGGGCCTGATCTTCGGACTCGGGTTCGCTCGCGGTCAGTGCTTCAGCGGTCGCCGCCTCGCCGGCGACGGCGGGCTCCGGGGTCTCGGGGGTCAGGTCGCGCCCACCCCAGAGCGTAACAAGCAGCGCAGCGGTCACCACGAGGTTGATGGGACCACCGATTTTCTGCGCCCGGGTCGCCGTGTCCTTACCCGGCCGACCGTAGGACCAGGCGACCAGGGCGACCGCCGGCAGCAGGCTGTAGAGCCCCCAGAAAACGATGTCCGTCAGCACACCGGGCAAGGCATGCCGCTCAACCAGCCGGTCGAGGATTTCAACCACGACCCAACAGCTCGCCACGTAGACCCCCAAGGCGGGGAGTACACGGCGTTCGCGGAGTTCTGTGATGAATGATGTCATGGGCGCGGATTATAACGTCAGGGTGGGGGAAAACGGCGTCATGACCGCCCTCGATGGCAAAGGCGTTCTTCGACAGCCGAACCGTTCAGCGCCTCGGTCGGCTGCCCGTCGTGCCGGGACGTGAGGGTGTGACGCCGCCCGGTCGGGCACTGCTTACGGGGGGTTGGTAAACGCCGGGCAGCGCACCGGTTCGGGCCGGGGACGCTCCGGGGACGCGGCGGAGGTCCTGAGGCGCCTGGTAGTCTTCCAGGCGAGGGCTCATGCGCAGCGTCCGTTGCCTGGCGCTGTCGTGGTCGACACTGCTCCGGGCGCTCAGGGCGCGACCGGACGATGACGACAGTAAGGGTGTGGGTTGAAACCCGCCGCGGGCCGGCACGCCAGCGCTCGGGCTGGCGAACAGGAAGGGGCTGCCGTCCGCATCACCGAACGGTGGCGTGTACACGAAGGAGCGGGCGCTGGACCCGTAGCCATAGTAGCCGTACCACGGATAGGGCCAGTCATCGGTCTGCCGGGGTGACCAGCCATACCAGGGGTAGTACAGCGAGCGAACAGCTCCTGAGGCGCCCTGCTGGCCATCCAGGGGTTGCAGCGTGCCCGCAGAGCCGATGGTGGCATAACCGTACCAGTTGTTGACCTCGTAGGGATTCATCCATAGCAACGGCGGGGGCACGTGATAGACCACGCCATAGGCTTGCGCTGCGTTATCGCCACCGTCCGTCGCGGCATCGTTCGTTCGCGATGCGCCCTTCATGGTGTCCCAGTTCGGCAACGTGGACTGCGGAGCGCTGCACCCCACAAGCAACTTCAGCGCAAGGGCCAGGGACAGCCAGCGGGACACGCTCCGAACATGGCTCGGAACCGTGCTGAAAACCGCCTCTGCTGCGCTCCGCGGGACGTGGCGAACGGGCTGATGGAAGAACGAGAAAATCATGTCTCGAACATACCACAAGGAACAGTGATGCTTTGTCACAGCACCCTCCTGACTGACGTACACTGACGTCCCGCACGACAGGAGATCTTCATGGCCAGGACCGTCTACGAGCTCCAGGGCTACTCAATCGTTCTCGAGCACATCGCGTTTGTCACCCGTGTATTCGAGGCGGAAGGCGGCGAGGGCTACCAGTTCAATGTGCGCTTCATTGCTGACGTGCGCATTGCCCCGCGCTTCCCACGGCGCGAAGAAGCAGAACTCGCTCGCAGCCTCCTGATTCAGGCGCTTTCAGCGATCTGACTGCAACCCATTGACGGCGCCGCGGCTTGGCACCAGCAAAATGCCCGCGGAACCGGGCGCGATGACCACAACCCGAACCTCGCCGGCACCTGCCGCCGTGACCTCATCTGAAACGCTCAGCTCTTCGACCGCCGTCGAATACTCACCGCCCCCCTGGTTCCAGGTTACGATGATCGAATTGCCGGTATAGGTCACATCCGGAAAGGCCGACGCACAGCGCGCGCCGGGGGCGATTCGGCCGCAGGCGACGAAGCGTCCCGTTGACGGCGCCATCAGCTGGATGGAGGTGATCGGCGAAGCCGTGCGGTTCTCAAATTGCAGCCCGTCAATGCGGATCCCGGCGCCGTCAGGGTCCGGTCCGTTGACTGAGCAGCCGAAAAGCATGCTGACCAGCAGCAACATCGGTAGGCGCGGCAAAGCCCATCGGACGAAGGCGCAATCATCATCGCAATCGGGTGTCACTCGTCGGTCGATGCAGCAAGAATTCGGTCCATGCGTTCGACCTGGTCTGTGACCACGGAGTCATCGATTTCAAAAAACCGCATCACCGGCCGGTCAAGGTCGGTGATCAGCATGAGCACCGCCGAAAAGGCGATCGAGAGGGTCGCGGTCGCCATCGGACTGCGACGACCGACCAGGCTCGCCTGGTAGCCCACGATCAGCATCGAGAGCGAACCGGTCAGATACAAGGTGTACCAGATCACGCCAGAAATTCGGTTCGAAATGGCGGCTTCAAGGCGCGCAGTCTGAATATCCATGAGCCCAATCACGGAATCCAGAAAGGGGCCGCGGGCCGGCGCAACCAAATTTCGGTCAACGGCTGCAGCGCGGGCGTGTGCAACGCCAACGGCCCACATTTCATCCTGAAGAACCTCGGCACGCTGCATCAGGCGAAAGACCTCCTGGAGATCGTCCTCGTCACTGGCTGCGGCCATGGCAGCGCGATCGCCCATGTAGTCACGGAGCAGCATCCGGGCATCGGTGCGGAAGGGCTCGGGCATGAGGTCAGCCTGCATGAACGCGTCGTTGGCGAGCGCCACTTCCTCAAGCATGCCCTGGACTCGAATCTCGAAGTGAGACTGGGCTGTTGCAAAGGTGAAGGCCAGCATGAATGCGGTCAGGCCCAGCGCGGCCCCCATGATCGCGCGCACCTGGGAATGCTGAGCTTTCGCCGCCTTATGAAGGCCCCGGGTCCCGATGCGAAAGCCGATCTCGATGCACAGGAGCATCAGCGCGACGCTGAACAGAAACAGGACCTCCGGCGTAAACCGATCCAGATAGTGCGCCTGCAGGTCGTTCATCGTTGTTCTTTTCCATTGTCGCCTGGGGATTTCTTGCGCGGGTCGTCGGTCGCATCCAGGTCCCGCCCCAGGCCCAGGATCAGGCGACGTGCCCAGGCCTGTGCCCCTGGTGCTTCAGACTCCCGCGGGCCGGCGACGTTGAGGCGGTGAATTCCATGCTCAGTAACAAAACGCAGCAGCCGACGCTGTGCAACGGACACCGACAGCGCCCTGGCGTCCAGCAGGAGCAGTGGACGTCCGGCCTCCTCTGCCAGCGTTTGCGTCAACGCGCTGCCCCCGGCGAGTGGCCCGAAGGTCAGAAGGACGGTTCCTTCGCTGTCCCGCACGTTGCGACCCGTTCGTTCCGCATAGTCGACAAGATCCGTCTCGCGCAAGGGATAGCAACACGGTATCACGCCGTCTTCGGCGCGTCGGCCGCGCGGGCACCATCCGCCCTGCGGCAGGCCGGCATCCCTGGCCCCGTCGAGGGCACCGCGATCGACACCTGTCTGACCACCACTGACAATCGTCAGGGCTGCCTCAGGACTCGCCGAGCTTGAGGGCGTTGCTGACAATCTCGAACACATCCGTAGACAGGCCTTCAACGTCGGCGACGCGCTCGAGCTCGTCCTTCATAAGCGCACGTCTTGCCTGATCGTATTTCGGCCAACGATTGAAGGAGGACACCATGCGCGCTGCCATCTGGGGATTGGAGGCGTTGAGCTCGATGACCCGATCGGCCAGAAAACGGTAGCCACGGCCATCCGGCGCGTGAAAACCGGTCGGATTGAGCATGGCAAAGGCACCGATGAGTGAACGGACCTTGTTGGGATTGCCCAGGCTGAATTCCGGGTGAGCCATGAGGGCAACCACGCGATCAACCGTATCGTGGCCAGGCTTGATCGCTTGCATCACGAACCACTTATCCATCACCAAGGCGTCGCCCTTCCACCGGGCTTCGAAGGCCTCGAGCGCTTCCGGTGCGCCAGGCAAGTCGTTGAACACGAGCGCCCGAAGCGCCGCCAGCGTGTCGGTCATGTTGTCACTGGCTTCCAGCTGCTGGCCCGCCAGGTCGGCGCCACCAGGAACCAGGGCCAGGTAAGACAAGGCCGCATTTTTCAGTGAGCGGGCCGCCATGGCACTGGGTGCCTTGTCGTAGGCCCGACCGTCCTGGAGCCGCTCGTAGACGGCTTGGAACTCCTCCTTCAGGGCGCTGGCAAGGCCGCCGCGTACGAACTCACGTGCCGCGTGCAGTTGATCAACATCCACCTCGTCGACCTGCTCTGCCAGGTAGTCCTCATCGGGCAGCATGAGGGACTCGGCAACCAGCGCAGGCGCTGATTCAGCATCACTGAGCAGACCACGGTAAGCAGTGACCAGGGGCTGGGACAGGCTGAGTGGCTCGCCCTTCGCCAGGCGAGGCAGCTGCTCGAGGATGGCGTCCTGGGCCAGGCGCTGCGCCGCCTCCCAGCGTGTAAACGGATCCGGGTCGGCGGTGATCAGCGTCGCCAGCTCTGCGGGGGTGTAGTCGTAAACCACTTTGACCGGCGCGGAAAAATCCCTCAGCAGGGACGGAATTGGGGGCGCTGTCACGCCCTCGAAAACAAAGCGGCTCTCGCTGTCCTCCAGCATGAGCACCCGTGTCGTTTCGCCCTGTTCGGCTTCGCCGGCCAATTGCAGCGGCAGGGAGTCACCCGCCTGGGTGAGCAGTCCAACGGCGAAGGGAATCAGCAGGGGCTGTTTGTCCTCCTGGTCTGGTGTCGGGGTGGTTTCCTGGCGCAGGGTCAGCGTGTAAGTCCCGGCCTCCGGATCGTGCGCTGCGGTTGCCGTGACCGTCGGCGTGCCCGACTGGCTGTACCAGCGCGCGAAGGTATCAAGATCGCGGTCGTTCGCATCAGCCATGGCCGCCAGGAAATCATCGCAGGTCACCGCCTGACCATCGTGGCGCTCGAAGTACAGGCGCATACCCGCCTGGAAACCGGCTTCTCCCAGCAGCGTATGGAACATGCGAATGATCGTGGCGCCCTTCTGATAGATGGTCGCGGTGTAGAAATTGTTGATTTCCAGGTAATGGTCGGGGCGTATCGGATGCGCCATGGGCCCCGCGTCTTCCGGATACTGGCGGTAGCGTAGGTCGCGAACATCCTGGATCCGCTTTACAGCCCGGGACTGCATGTCCGCCGAAAACTCCTCGTCCCGGAATACGGTCAGGCCTTCCTTCAGCGTCAGTTGGAACCAGTCGCGGCAGGTCACCCGGTTGCCCGTCCAGTTATGGAAAT
>JBCDHO010000105.1:0-7932 GCA_038749855.1 Pseudomonadota bacterium | reverse complement strand
CGCCGTAAGCGCGCATGATCGGGCCTTCCACCGTGGCCATGTCCGTGATTTTCTCCAGGGGTATGGTCTTTTCTACCCGGACGAAGATGCCTCGTTTGACCTTCAAGGCCTTATTCGTCAGCGTGCAGCCCATACGGTCCAGGTAGCGACCCGTAAAAATCATACCGATCGGAAACCAGAGCAGAAGCAAGGGAATTCCGATGATCGACACGATGAACGGGATGGCGCCGGAAACGAGCCAGTAGGTCTTCACCTTCGGATCGAAACTGGCCTCGCGGATAACGACTTCGTTTTGCATTGGTTCCCCCCAAGCGATTGTGGCGGTCACGCTGTGACCGGTCTTTTTTTTGGCGTTCAGCGCACGCCGGGCACCTGACCCTAACCTGCCAAATTCTGCCCGGTCTCGCTACTGCGTTGTTTGCGGCGTCGAAACCTGGGCCGCCAGGTGGCCAGGGCGATGTTTGCAGCGGCCAGAAACAGGAGCGTCCAGTAGGCGCCCCATTCGTCCCGTACGCCCGCGGCCAGGGCCGCCGCGTCGATCTCGCCCTCAACGGCGCGTGTAGAGAGAATGACAGCGGCCTGCGCTGGCCCGTCGATGCTACCGAGGCTGGCTTCGAAGACCAGTACGCCAGAAAGCATCTTCAGCCAGACCCAGCCGGCTTCCATGTAGCTGTAGTGCAGGGCCATGGCGGCGAGCCCTGTGACCAGAACGCCGAGCATGGACGGCATGATCAGCCATTTGGACACGGCCGCGAGGCTCTCGCGCATCGCGGCATACTCGGACACGGAAGTGACCTCCGGGCCCGCCCAGAGAACGAGCATATAGGCCGCCAGGCCGCCGACGAGGCCGAGGCCGGTCAGCGTGTGCATGAACTTCATGGATCTTTTGGCGAATCGGTTGGCCACGTTTAATGCCCAGCATTTAACGGCGTCACGCTACCAGCGTGGGTGTGAAAGCGGCGGTGATAAGCGCTCTGTCACACCATGGAACCAAAAGTCACGATGCTGTCGCAGCGCGGGCCATTTGCTGCGCTATACTGCCCCGACGAAATAATCCATTCCTGTGTTGGGGGAAATCCATGAAAATCTCACGTCTCCTGCTCGTCGCGATGATTGCCCTGGTCACGGCGGCCTGTTCTACACCGGGCGCCCAGAATTTCACCAGTTCACGCGTTAACTGCGCGCTGCTCGGCGGTGCCGGTGGTGGTGCCATTGGCGCGTTCGATGACAGCGATTCCGCCCTGATTGGCGCCGCAGTGGGTGCGGCAGTTGGTGCACTGCTTTGTGGTGGTAAAGACGAGGACGGCGACGGTGTGCTGGACAAGAACGACCAGTGCCCGGGAACACCGCCCGGCGAGCCGGTCGACGCCGTGGGTTGTGAGTTTGATGACGACGGCGACGGCGTGGTCAACAGCAAGGATCAATGCCCGGACACGCCTGCGGGCATGCCGGTTGATCGCAATGGTTGCCCGCTCGATGACGAC
This sequence comes from Pseudomonadota bacterium, assembly GCA_038749855.1. GTDB lineage: Bacteria > Pseudomonadota > Gammaproteobacteria > Xanthomonadales > SZUA-36 > Marinihelvus. Next base: position 6,448 of record JBCDHO010000105.1, on the reverse strand, counting down.
CGTGACGGTGTTCCCAACAGTCTCGATCAGTGCCCGGGTACACCCGCCGGCGCTACGGTCGACGAAAACGGCTGTGCCGATACGGACGGTGACGGTGTCTTCGACTATCGCGATCAGTGCCCGAACACGGCGCCGGGTGTGGCCGTAGACAACACGGGCTGCGACCTGGAGGCGGAATATCGCTTGCAGGGGGTGACCTTCGAGTTCGATTCAGCGCGGCTGACGTCGGCGGCGGAAGCGCGCCTCGACGAGGACGTACAGATTCTGCTGCGCCATAGCGACCTGTCCGTCGAAATCGCTGGGCACACCGACAGCGTGGGTGCCGAGGTGTACAACCAGGAGCTCTCACAGCGTCGTGCGCAGTCTGTGAAGGACTACCTCGTCAGCAAGGGCGCCGATCCCTCCAAGCTGACGGTCCGTGGCTACGGGGAATCTGACCCGATTGCCACGAACGACACGGACGCCGGTCGGGCCCAGAACCGTCGGGTCGAGTTCCGTCAGCAGTAAGCGCTGAGTGCGCCGGCGCGTTCGGCGCGCCGACCGGCCGAGTGGCAAGCGCGGCGATGGCAGCATCGCCGCGCTTTTTTTGGGGTGTCGCAAGCCCTGTTTTTCCGGTAAGCGGACGCGACCTTGATCGCGCCTTGAGCGGCTGAGGTTGCCTGCATTTGGCCCGAGTGGGCAGGTTCAGTCGTGGTGACCGACCTTGCGTTGCATGCGGTCGAGGTAGGCGTCCAGTTCCTCCGTGGAGCTGAATACGGATTGGATCGGGACGGCCTTGACGATTTCAAAGACCTTGCGGACCTGCTCCGACGGCCGGCTGATGACCAGCTCACCGTCTGTGGTCTTCATGATCTTTTTGAGTTGGAAGATGCAGCGCAGGCCGGCGGAGGAGATGTAATCGAGCTGATGCAGGTCCAGCACCAGCATGAGTGGTGGGCTGCCTGCGAGTTGCTCAATGACGGGCCGCATGAGCGGCGCCGTGGTTGTGTCGAGTTCTCCGCCGAGCTCGATGGTTGTCTTTCCCACCTGATCGCAGCGATCTATGGTCAGGCTCATGCTGTGTCTCCCTTGCCGGCGTTGGCCGGTCTACGTGGCTGAAAGGGTTACTTCCAGCCGGTTCAGCTGGTCGATTCGCTCGTAGTGAACGGTCGTGGCGATGGAGCGAACCAGCTGTATGCCCATGCCGCCGTCGCTGTGGTCGTCTTCATCCCGGTATTTCATGCGTTCATCCAGCGGATTGAACGGCTGGCCGGGGTCTTCAAAAACCAGCTCGAGGCGGCCCTGTTCAAAGTGCCAGGAGACCTTCGCGTCCAGTCCTCGCTCTGCGGCACCGCTGTATTTCACCACATTGGTCAATACTTCTTCCATGACCAGCCTCAGGTCACCCGAATCAGGCAGGACGGTTCCGGCTTCCGCTGCTTCTGCCTGGAGCTTCTCAATAACCTGCACATGGCAGTTCTCCCTCAGTGGAACGCTAAGCTGGCCAGACATCGTCGGCCCGTGTCGCTCCGCTTCAGGTTTTTCGCTGACCGCTACGCTGCGGCGCAGCACAAGGAGTGTCAGATCGTCTGCCTGCTCCGCGCCGTCGGCGTAGCGTTCAACGGCTTCATGAACGGCAAAGACAATGTCGCTGGCACGCGCACGCGGTGCGCGACCCAGGATCACCTCAAGCTGCGCCTCTCCGAACAGCTCGCCAGCGGGGTTTCGGGCCTCGGTGATGCCGTCGGTGTAGCACACGAGCAGGTCGCCCTTGGCCAGGGTGAAATCGGCCCCTGAGTAGTTCGCCGTGTCGTCGATACCGAGCGGCGGGCCGTTGTCCAGCTCACGGTGCTTGATGCTTCCCTTGCTGTCGAGGTGGAAGGGGTGTTCATGGCCTGCGCTGGCCAGGCGCAGCTTCCCGCTCTCGAGGTCGAGCATGCCGGCGAGCAGCGTGACGAACATGCACAGCTCGTTGTCCTCGCACAGCGCGAGGTTCACCCGCTCAAGTACGCGCTCCGGCGCTACGCCGCGTGCGGCTTCGCTCTTGAGCAGCGCGTTGGCGCGGGTCATGAAGAGTGCGGCGGGGACGCCCTTGTCGGACACATCGCCGATCACGAAAAACAGACGATCATCGTTCAGCCTTACGTAGTTGAACAGATCACCGCCTACAGCCCGGGCGGACTGAAGCGAGGCGGCCAGGTCGGCGCCGACCTCTGCAGGGTCCGGATGTTCCCGCGGCAGCAGCGCGTGCTGCAGGAGCCGTGCGGTCGTGAGTTCCGCATCAATGCGCTCCCGTGCGGCCGTCGCCTGGGTCAGATCCTCGATGTAATCCTGCAGGTGTTCCTGCATGCGGTGGAAGGCGCGGGACAGTCGGCCGATCTCATCACGGCGATTCAGTCCCGGCGTATCGCCGCGAAACTCGCCCTGCGCAATGGCACGGGTCCGATCGGCCAGCTCCCGCAGGGGGCGGAGGCTACGCATGGAGACCAGCGCGAGGATGCTGGCGAGCAGGATGAGCAAGGTCAGGGCAAAGAGGAGGCGGAAGCGTGTCGCCTCCTCGATGTCGGCCAGAAAATCGTCATCGGAGAAGTACACCCCGATGCCCCAGCCGGCTTCACGAAGCGGTATGAGCAGAAGCCGGCCCGGCCGGTCTGGGTTGCCGCCAATAATGCCTTCGTGCATGCCTTCGTCGGGGCGGATCCAGCGGTCTTCCGAATCGGAAATCACCCGCTGGATGCCTTCCAGCGCGAAGAGCTTCTGTTCGGCTGCAATCTCCGAAAGGCGCTTGCGCAGCAACCATCTGTCCACCGGATGAGCGACGAGGTTGCCGCCCCGGTCGAAGAGGAAGACGGCGCCGGGCCGGCCCAGAAGGTTCGATCCGGCAATGTCGCTGAGGAAGCCCAGCTCCAGATCCGCCGTCAGTACGGCGCGCCGCCCGGTTACCTCCAGGGGAACGGAGTAGGTGACCATGCGCGCATTGCCCGCGCCCTCGTCGAAGTAGGGGTCACTCCAGCGCGACTCACCAGACTCGAGCGGCTCCGTGAACCAGGGCCAGTCCCAGTAACGGTAATCGCCCTCGGCCAGGTCCTGGTGGACGATGCCGTTCGGCGATTGGTACGCGTAAGGCGCGAGTCTGCCACTGCCGTCGGGCATGGGTTCGAGCGCAAGGGCGGTACCGTAGACGAGCTGGCTGCGGGCAAGCGCCTCGTTCTGGATTTCCTCGACGGTGGCGAGGTCGAGCGTTTCCAGCCGTGACAGGGGAATGGTCAGGGCCTCGGTGCCGACCCGCATGCTGCGCAGGACGCCCTGCAGTTCCTCGCGCACGGTAGCGCCGAGGTTCTCTGCGGCGGTCTCGGCGGTGCTGATCATGGTTCGGCTGGCGGTCCGGGTTTCTACCCAGGTCGCCGCCAGCTGAAGCAGGCTCAGTGGTATGAGCATGGCGATAACCAGTCGGGTCGCCAGGCTTCGAAAGCCGCTCATGGTGTTGTGTTCCCCCGCTTTCCTACTGCTTCATGGTAGCTTTTGCGGATAACCCACCAGGCGGCCACGCCGGTGACGGTCCACAGGGTAGCGCCCACGATCAGCAGCACCAGCTCTGGCGTGCCCGAGAGGCCCGTCGCTTCCCGGTAAGGCCGCACGTAGTACGCCGCGAAAATTCCACACAGTCCCAGGCTATAAATCGGCAGCAGGAATGGAATACGTCGCGTGGTCCGGGTCCGGGCCGGGTCATGCTCCGATGCGGGTGTCCGGTGCAGACGCAGGCGATAGGCGTGCTCAGCACGGCTCGGTTGGGTCTTTCGCGAGATGACCAGCACCACGACCAAACTGACCGCGGCCCCGAGCAGAATGGGGTCCAGCCAGAAGGGCAGGGTGATCCAACCCAGCGTTTCCAGGCCCTTGGGCGCCACGTTGAACACGAAGCCGCTGATGATGCCCCAGAAGGCGGCGTCGGCCGTGATTCGCTGACTCCAGACGCTCATGAGGGCCACGGGGCCCCAGGATGATGCGAAGACAGTGCCAACAAAGTAGGTCAGCCAGAAAATATCCACGGGCGCCTGGAAGGCGATGGCCAGCGCAACAAGCCCGACACCCAAAATGCTCACGCGGCTCCAGCGCAGCATTCGTTGCTCGTCGACACGGGAGTGGTCAAAGAGGTCGTTGGAAACGCTGAAGCCGACCAGCGACAGAAAGGTCGAGGCGGAGGACAGGGCGGCAGCCATGATTCCGGCCAATAGCAGTGCCCCCAGCAGCGGCGGCAGTACCTCACGGGCCGCGTAGATCATGACGAGGTGTGACGGCTCGATGGTTGAATCCCAGAGGTTGATGGCCGTGCCGCCAAAATACAGCACGACCTCCAGGAAGGTTACGCAGACAGCGGCGATGCAACCGGCGCGAATGGCCACGTGCTCGTCCCGGGCCACCAGATAGCGACTCGACTGCCAGGGGCTGACCGCGTAGACCATGCCCCAGGCCAGGGCCAGCGTGACGTTCCACAGGGCAAACTCAAGCCCCGAGCCAAAGGCCGCGTCGTCTCCCACCACACCGGTCCAGGACATGAGCCCGGGTTTGTCCGCTAGCGTCGACAGCTGCGTGACGGCCTCGGCCAGGCCGCCGACTTCGCCCACCAAGAACACCAGCGCAAACACCGCCACGAAGGTGAAGAGCAGGAACATCAGCGTGTCCGTGATGATCACGCCTTGCGTACCCGCATAGAGGGTGAAACCCGTGGTGCTGGCCCAACAGATGATGAGTGCCTGGGTGTAGCTGACGGGCAGTACCTGGGTCAGCAGCGTGGCCGCGCCCTGGGTAACGACCAGCAGGTAGCCGCCCAGCCCGAGGATGATGGTGACGCCGGCCGCGACCTGGACCCGGCGCGACGCGAAACGCTCACCGAAATAGGCGGCCACGGTGATCGCGCGGCTGCGCCGCAGGTAGCGACCAAAGAGCAGCACGCCCCAGACGTAGAAGGTAGCGGCAATGCCTGGCCAGAGCAGGTAAGCGCCTCCCTGGCCGGCATAGACAAAGCCGGTCTCGCCCATGAACGCCGTACTGCTCATGACGCTGGCGACCAGCGTGCCAACAATCAGCAGCGTCGGTGCTCTTCGTCCTGCGACGAAATAATCTTCAAGGTGCTTGACCCGTCGCCCGGCATAGTTGCCGACGGCGATGTAGACGACCAGGCTGATCAGGATGGTGCCGGCGTAAATATCCATGCGGGTCCGGAGAAGGAGTGACCACGCATTGTGCCACGGCTTGGGGCAACCGTTTGAGGTACGGTCCGAACGGTGTGTTCCTTACATTGCGGCAAGGACCCGAGGGGGACGGGCACGAAAAAGCCGGCGCGGAGCCGGCTTCTTCATACTGCCCCGAGGGGCAGGGTCGTGCTTATCCGAACAATCAGCTCGCCGCGCGACGGGCCTCGGCTTCGGCGATCACGTCGTCGGCGACGTTTCTCGGCGCCGGGGCGTAGTGGCTGAACTCCATGGAGAACTGGCCACGGCCGGAGGTAATGGTGCGCAGGTCGCCGATGTAGCCGAACATTTCGCTCAGCGGGCACTCGGCCTTGACGCGTACGCCGGTTGCGCCCTTTTCCTGGTCCTTGATCATGCCGCGGCGGCGGTTCAGGTCGCCGATCACGTCACCGACGTTGTCGTCCGGCGTGAACACGTCCACCTTCATGATCGGTTCCAGCAGCTGCGGGCTCGCCTTCGGAATTGACTGGCGGTAGGCGTTCCGCGTGGCCGCTTCAAAGGCCATCGTGGAGGAGTCCACCGCGTGGTAGGCGCCGTCCTGCAGCGTGAACTTGACGTTCACCAGCGGGTAGCCGGCCAGCGTGCCTTCTTGCATCATGCGCTCGAAGGCGTTGCCGATGGCCTGCCAGTATTCGCGCGGCACGTTACCGCCGGTCACCGTGGATTCGAACTCGTAGACTTCGTCTTCTTCACCCGTGAACGGCTCGATCGTGTAATCGATCTTGCCGAACTGGCCGGAACCACCGGTCTGCTTCTTGTGGGTGTAGCTGTCGGTGACCGGCGCCGTGATGGTCTCCTTGTAGGCCACCTGCGGCTTGCCGACTTCCACCTCGATGCCGTGGGTCCGCTTGAGGATGTCCACCTTGATGTCGAGGTGCAGCTCGCCCATGCCCTTCATGATGGACTCGCCCGTGTCCTGGTCGGTTTCCACCTGGAAGGACGGGTCCTCGGCAATCATCTTGCCCAGGGCGATGCCCAGCTTCTCCGTACCGGCTTTGTCTTTCGCGGCGATGGCGATGGAGATCACCGGGTCCGGGAACACCATGGGCTCCAGCGTGGCCGGGTTCTTCGGATCCGCCAGCGTGTGGCCCGTCTGGGTGTTCTTCATGCCGAGGAAGGCAACGATGTCGCCGGCCTGGGCTGAATCCAGTTCTTCGCGGGAATCGGCGTGCATCTCCACGATCCGGCCAATGCGCTCGGTCTTGCCCGTGTAGGTG
>JBCDHO010000104.1:0-7950 GCA_038749855.1 Pseudomonadota bacterium | reverse complement strand
GTGGTTGGGCCTGCTGCCCCGGTGGGGGGGGGCGGGCGTCAATCGGCCCCTTGCGCCTGGGGTCGCGCCGCCGTGGCGCTCACACCCCCCCCCACCCGGCCCAGCCGGCCAAACCCTGCATCATCGGGGCGCGTGAGGCTGGAGATAGGCGGAACCGAAGCGAATCCTACAGCCCTCTCGCTGGCTAGGCAGACTTGGAAATCGCGCTAACCGTGCCGTGATTCGAGGGTGGTGAGGAGGTCGCTGAGGGAGAGTTGCCGGGCGCGCAGCAGCACGAGCAGGTGGTAGAGAAGATCCGAGGACTCGTTGAGGAGTTCGTCGGGGTCTCCGGCAGCGGCCGCCAGGGCCGTTTCCACGCCTTCCTCGCCAACTTTCTGAGCGATGCGCTTGATACCGGCTTCGAGCAGCTGAGTGGTGTAGCTGCCTGCGGGACGGTCGCGATCCCGTTGACGAATGACCCGTTCGAGGTCCCCGAGGAAGGCAAGGTCAGGCCTGGGTCCATCGGACGCCTCGAGGTGCTCGTGCGCGGGGTCGAAGCAGGTGTGCGCGCCCGTGTGACAGGTTGGACCGGCTGGCTGCGCGCGGACCAGCAGGCAGTCGCGGTCGCAATCGAGGGTGACATCGACAAGGTTCAGCGTATTGCCGGAGGTTTCGCCTTTGGTCCACAGCTCCTGGCGGCTGCGGCTCCAGAAGGTGACCTTGCCGGATTCGATGGTGACATCAAGGGACGTTTCGTTCATGTAGCCAACCATGAGAATGCGTCCGTCAAAAGCGTCCTGGACGACGGCTGGCAGCAGGCCATCCATCTTTACCCAGTCGGGGCCGTTGTCGGTGGGTGAGTTCAGCATGGTCGTACTCCAATGCCGGCCTCAGCCAGCGTTTCCTTAAGGTCCCCGATGGGCAGGGCGCCGCTGTGGAAGACGGTAGCGGCCAGCGCACCATCCACGTCCGCGTGTTCAAAAACCGCCGAGAAGTGGCACGCCTCACCGGCGCCGCCCGAGGCGATCAGCGGGACGCGGCAGATGGCGCGGGCGGTGGCGAGCTGCTCAAGGTCGTAACCGTCACGCGTGCCATCGCTGCCCATGCAATTGAGCACAATCTCGCCGGCACCGCGGGAGACGACCTCCTCGATCCAGTGCATGGTTTCCAGTCCCGTGTGCTCCATGGCATCCGGATTGCCGGTCATCTGGCGGGTGGTCCAGGTGTCGCCCTGGACGATGGAATCGATGCCCACGACCACGCACTGGCTGCCGAAGGCGTCGGCCAGGGCATCCACAAGATTCGGATCGCGGACTGCTGGCGTGTTGATGGATACCTTGTCCGCGCCGGCCTGGAGAATGGTGCGCGCGTCCTCGACGCTGCGGATGCCGCCGGCAACGCAAAAGGGAATATCGATGACCTCCGCAACCCGGGCCACCCAGGAATGGTCCACCGAGCGGCCCTCGGGACTGGCAGTAATGTCGTAAAACACGAGTTCGTCGGCGCCTTCTTCGCTGTAGCGCTGGGCCAGTTCGACGATTTCTCCCATCACGCGGTGATTGCGGAACTGAACCCCTTTCACCACCTGGCCGTCACGGACGTCCAGGCAGGGAATGATCCGCCGAGCGAGACCGCTGACGGGCGTGCTCAGTGCTGGGTCAGCGGGGCTCACACAGGGCCTCCAGGGCGTGAGAGACACCGAAGGCGCCGTCCAGCAGGGCCTTGCCGACGATGGCGCCTGCCGCGCCGGCGTCCCGCAATGCCTGCAGGTCATCGACACGGCTGACACCGCCCGAGGCCTGCAGTTCGACGTCCGGGAAGCGCGCGAGGATGTCCTTGTAGAGCCGGAGGTTCGGCCCCTTAAGCGCGCCATCACGGCCAATGTCTGTGACCAGTACATGCTTCAGGCCGCCGTCCACCAGACCGCGCATGACCGTCCACAGGTCGGTCCCGCCGTCACGCGTCCAGCCATGGGTCCGTGGCCAGGGCGTTCCGTTGCTGTCGAGGGTCACATCCAGGGCCGCCACGATGCGCTCATCACCAAACTCGCCAAGCCAGCGGAGAAAGCGTTCCGGTTCCTGCACGCTCAGGCTGCCGATGACGACGCGATCGGCGCCGTGATCGAGCCGCGCACGAATATCCGCGCCGCTGCGCACACCACCGCCCGTCTGCACGGACTGATTGGCGCTGTGCAGCAGTTTAAACAGGGCGGATGTGTCCGCCGCCTCCCCGTCCCGGGATGCCGCCAGGTCAACCACGTGCAACCAGTGGGCGCCGTCCTCGAGGTAGCGCTGGGCCAGGGCCTCCGGGGTTGGGTCGTAGTAGGTCACCTCGTTGAAGTCGCCGTGAACAAGCCGCACGCAGCGACCGTCGAGCAGATCGATTGCCGGTATGAGTATCATCGTTGGGCCTCCCGCTTGAGCCTGTTTGTCCTGTGCGCTTGCCCCGTCTTTGCCTGAACGAAGGGCTCAGGACAGTGCCAGGAAATTCTCCAGAACCTTCGCTCCGTGCGTTGCGGAGCGTTCCGGGTGGAACTGTGCGCCACGGAAATTCCGTCGCTGCACCACGGCGCTGAATTCAATGCCATGGCGGCAGTGGGCGAGGGTCGCGTCACTCACCGGCGCATAGTAGCTATGCACAAAATAGAACCACGGTTCCGCTCCGAGTCCGCTGGTCAGCGGATCTTCCCGCGTGGGCGTCGTGTGGTTCCAACCCATGTGCGGCACCCGCAGTCCATCATGCTCAGGAAAGCGCTCCAGCGTTCCCGGGATAATCCCCAGGCAACCCACATCGCCTTCCGTGGATGCTTCGAAAAGCAGCTGCATGCCAAGGCAGATGCCCAGCACCGGCTGGGTCAGCCCGCGAATACAGTCGACAAGGTCGTGTCCCTCAAGCTGGGCCATGGCCGCGCCCGCAGCCCCGACACCGGGCAGGATGACCCGGTCTGCGCGACGGATGACATCCGGGTCGGCCGTGAACACGGAGTCAGCACCCAGGCGCTGCAGCGCGAAGCGCACGGAGCCGATGTTGGCGCCGCCAGAATCAATGATGGCAAGGCTCACAGCATCCCCTTGGTGCTGGGCATTTCATTGCCGGAGCGGGCCAGGGCCGGCCGAAGGGCGCGGCCCGCGCCCTTGAAGAGCGCTTCCACCATGTGGTGCGTGTTTTCCCCGCGTACCTGGAGGTGCACGGCGGCACCGAGCGCCTGAGCGAGCGAGGCAAAAAAGTGCCGGACCATTTCCGTGGACAGCTGTCCGACCTGGTCGCGGGGAAAGTGCGCCTCGAAGACAAAAGCCGGTCGACCGGAGAGGTCAACCGCCACCTGCGCGAGCGACTCGTCCATGGGCAGCAGGAAGCCGTAGCGACCGATGCCGCGCCGCTCGCCGAGCGCCTGGTCGAGGGCCTCGCCCAGGGCCAGCGCACAGTCCTCGACCGTATGGTGCTCGTCGATCTCCAGATCGCCGTTGCACTGGAGCTTCAGTTGAAAGCCGCCGTGTGACGCCAGCTGGTCGAGCATATGGTCGAAGAAGCCGATGCCCGTGCTGATGTCGGTTCCCGTGCCGTCAAGGTCCAGTTCGACCGTTATGTCGGTCTCCTTGGTGGTTCGTCGCACGGCACCCGTGCGTGGCCGGGTGACCAGCTGGTGCGCGATAGCCGCCCAGCTCAGCGCGTCAGTGCCCAGGCGAAAGGCGCCGATGCCCATGTTGTCCGCCAGCTGCAGATCGGTTTCGCGGTCGCCGATCACCCAGCTGTCTTCCAGATCCAGCTCACCGGATTTCAGGTAGTCGAGCACCATGCCGATACCGGGTTTCCGGTTCGGTGAGTTGTCCTGCTCAAAGTGCGGGTCAATATGCTCGGCACTAAAGGTGATGCCCTGCGAGCGGAACAGCCGATGCATCTTCTCGTGCGGACCGGTGAAATCGGCTTCCGGATAGCTGTCCGTGCCCAGGCCGTCCTGGTTGCTCACGATGACGAACTCGTAGCCCGCGTCGCGCAGCGTCAGCAGCGCTGGAATGACGCCCTCCACCAGCTCGAGCTTTTCGAGGCTGTCGATTTGCTCGTCGGCGGGCTCCTCGATCAGCGTGCCATCACGGTCGATGAACAGGATTCTTCTCTTCAGCTTGGCCATGGCTCAGTTTCCGAAAGCTTCGAGGGCGGCGTTCAGCCGGTCCATATCGTTCCGATCGCCGATCGAGAGGCGAACGCAGTTATCGAGCAGGGGTTGCCCATGAAAATTGCGGACGCGAACACCCTGCTGCGCGCAGTGCTCGACGAGCGCCGGGCCGTCGTCCACTCGGATAAGCACGAAGTTGGCCTCCCCAGGCCACAGGTCGCGCACCCAGGGTCGGGCGGTCAAAGCCCGAACCAGGCGCTGCTTTTCTTCTTGAACGCCGCGCAGCATGGTCCGCTGTGTCTCCCGGGCGGCAGACCCGGTGACAGCAAGCGCTGCGGCGATGGCCGGCGCCGTCAGCGGGTAGGGCGCCATGACCCGGCCCAGCAGGCTGATCACCGCCGGATCTGCCAGCACGGCACCACAGCGCAGACCCGCAGCGCCCCAGGCCTTGGACAGGGTGCGCAATACCACCAGCCGGGGGTGACGCGTGATCAGCTCAGCGGCTGACTCTGCCCGACAGAATTCGATGTAGGCCTCGTCGAGCACCACGAGGGCACGGTCTTCCGTGGCGGCCAGGACCTGCGCCAGGAGCGTGCGGTCCACCGTGTCACCGGTGGGGTTGGCCGGGCTGGTGAGGAACACGAGCTTCAGGTGCTTCGCGTCACCAATGGCCTCAAGCAGGGCCGGTCCGCGAACCGCGAGCGTCGTGTCGTCCCGGGCAACCTGGCGAAGGCCTGCCCCCTGGATGCCAGCCGCGACGCGGTACATGCCGAAACAGGGAATGGTCTCGAGAATCTCGTCCTGTCCGGCGCGGCAAAAGACGCGCACCAGCAGGTCAATGCCCTCATCGCTGCCGCGGGTGACCAGTAGCTGCTGCTTTGCGACGCCGTAGAGCTCAGCCAGTCGCGTGCGCAAGGCCGCCGGCTGCGGCGGTGGATAGCGGTGGAGGTCGAGGGCTTGCCAGTGTGCTTCGCCCGCCAGGCTGAACGGCGCTTCGTTGGCGTTCAGCAGGACGCCGTCCGCCGCCGCGCTGCTCCGCGCGGAGACATAGGGCGACAGGGCCAGTACTTCCGGACGGGCCAGGGCTTCGATGCTCATGCTCAACGTTCCCCGAGACGCCAGGCCACGGCCATACGGTGCGCGTCGAGGCCCTCAGCCTCGGCAAGGCGCATGGCGTCGCGTCCCGCGGTCTCCAGCCCTTCCCGCGTGGCCCGTTGCACGGTCATGCGACGCATGAAATCGGTGACGGAGAGGCCGCTGTAGGCGCGGGCGTAGCCATAGGTCGGCAATACATGGTTGGTTCCGGAGCTGTAGTCACCCAGCGATTCGGGCGTCCAGCGGCCAAGGAACACGGAGCCGGCCGCCGTGACGTCCGCCAGTAAGTCGTCGGCGTCGGCCGTATTGACGATCAGGTGCTCTGGCGCGTATCGGTTGGACACCACAATGGCTTCTCGCGTATCACCAACGCGGATGAGCCGGAGGTGGTTCAGCGCATCCTCAAGAATGCCGGCACGCCGGGTGCTCGCCGCCAGTTTCGGCAGCACCTCGGCCACTGCCGTGAGCAGCGCATCGTCATCGCTCAGCAGCACCGCCTGGGAGTCGGCGCCGTGTTCGGCCTGGGAAAGGAGGTCCCAGGCCACGGCCCCGGGGTCTGCGCCGCCATCGGCAATCACGAGCACCTCGGAGGGCCCGGCCGGAAGGTCCTGGGCGGCGCCGCCGGGCATGGCGGACACCTGGCGTTTGGCCTCGGTGACCCAGGCGTTGCCCGGGCCATACAGCTTGGCACAGGCAGGGACGCTCTCGGTGCCGAAGGCCATGGCGGCAATGGCCTGCGCGCCGCCGGCGCGAACCACGTGCTGCACACGACAGTGCCAGGCCGCGGCCAGCAGGGCCGGATCGATCGCCCCATCCGGCCCGGGCGGCGTGCACAGCACCACGTTTTCACAGCCGGCGATCGCAGCCGGGATAGACAGCATCATGACCGTGGAGATCAGCGGCGCTGAGCCTCCGGGGACATAAAGACCGACGGGAGAGATGGGCAGGTAGCGCGCCTGGCAGGTCAGTCCCGCTGCCGTGTCATGGGCGAAGGGTCGGGGCGCGCCGGCTTCGTGAAAGGCTCGGATGCGTGCCGCTGACTGTTCGATGGCCTGCATCAGCCCGGGCTCGATGCGCTCAGCGGCACCCGCCAGTTCGTCGCGATGAACGACCAGCGTATCGATGTCGACCTGGTCGAAGCGAGCGGCGTACTGGCGCAGCGCCTGGTCTCCCTCGCGGCGGACGGTCTCCAGAATATCGGCCACACCGCTTTCCAGGGCGCCACGGTCCAGGGTCGGGCGCGCCAGCACGGCGGCCCGACGGTCTTCATCCAGCGTGCGCCAGTCCAGGGGGGTGGTGGGCGCGTCGAGCAGGGCGTTCATGCGAGCATCTTCTCCACGGGCATCACCAGGATGGCCGATGCGCCGGCGGCTTTCAGGGCTTCCAGGTGTTCCCAAAACAAGGTTTCGCGACAGACCGCGTGCACCGCCACCTTTTCACTGTTGCCTTCCAGCGACAGCAGCGTGGGCTGTTCGGCGCCGGGCAGCAGTTTCGTTATGGCCTCCACCGCCTGGCGCGGGGCGTGGAGCATAACGTACTTGCTCTCGGCGGCGTGCAAAACGCCATCCAGGCGCATGAGCAGGCGATCGAGCAGGGCCCGCTTATCGGCCGGGAGCTCACCGGTGCCCGTGTACAGGGCCGCCGTGCTGCGATAAATGACTTCAAGCTCGCGCAGGTGATTCGCGCGCAGCGTGGTCCCCGTGGAAACGAGATCAGAGATGGCGTCCGCCGTGCCGAGTCCCGGGGCAATCTCGACCGAGCCGGCCAGCTCGACAATCGTGGCTTTTACGCCTCGCTGTGCCAGCAGATGACGGGTCAGGGCCGGGTAAGAGGTGGCGATTCGTCGGCCATCGAGATCGCTCGCCGTGCTCGCGTCCGAATCCTCGGGCACGGCCAGGGACAGGCGACAGCCGCCGAAGCGCAGGGCGCGAAGCGCTTCCAGTCCCGTGCCGCCGTTGCGCTCAAGCATGACCTCCTCGGCAATATTCTGCCCAACGATGCCGAGCTCACAGACGCCGTCCATCAGCATGCGCGGAATGTCGTCATCGCGCACCAGCAAGAGATCGACGGGAAAGTCCTGGCCGTACCAGAAGAGTTTGTCCTTGCTGCGGGCGAACTGCAGTCCGCAGCGCTGTAGCAGGCCGAGCGATTTGTCTGAGAGTCGACCGGATTTCTGGATGGCGACGCGAATTCGGCTCATGGCGGGTAATTCCTGAAAACTGATCATTGAGGTTGCGGGTGAGGGGCTTTGTGCGTTGAGTGCTTAGCGTGTCTTCTCGCGACGCAGCGCGAGCCGGTAGCCACCCTCACCCATGTTCATGAAACGCGCCACACGACCGATCGTCGTAACGCTGACCCCGGTGATCTCGCTGATCTCGCGGTAGCTGCGTCCCTCGTTCAGCAGGCAGGCCGTCCACCAGCGGTCGACGATGGCCTCGAGTTCGGCCGGCGTACACAGGTCGAGAAGGAACTGGCGGACCTCGTCCTCCGAGTCGAGGGTGAGAAACGCCTTGTAGAGCGCCTGGGCCTGGTCCTTGAGCGCGTCCCGCTGGTCGTCGTTGTGCTGCTTCACAATGTGATAGTGTATTAACGTATTAGTCCATTAGCGTAATGATAGGTGCACAGGTCTGGGAATACAACTGCAGGCGGTGCTGGATATCTGAGCATTTAAACCTTTTACGCTGATCTGACATCAAAGCTGAACGTCCCTGTTACCTGGCGGGGCGTATCAAGCCAAAGCAAAGGAGAGATCAACATGGCTT
>JBCDHO010000103.1:0-8004 GCA_038749855.1 Pseudomonadota bacterium | reverse complement strand
GTAAAGCAACGCCGCCCCTCCCAGGGGCGGCGTCGAAGGTCGAACGCTGCGTTGGCGCTATTGCCAGGCCTCGAAGACGCTCCGGGTCTCAATCGTTTCCGGTCGCAGGTTCTCGATGCCCTCGTAGGGTGTTCCTTTACCCAGTTCATTGTGCGGGTACTTGCCGATCATCTTCATGTGGCGCTTGGCCATGTCCTGGAAGCTGGCTCCGGACCAGAGCGCCATGCCGATGTGGGGACGTTCCTCGCGCGGATCGCGGTGTAGGTTGAACACAGGTGCTGCTGCACCGGGCATACCGGGCGCGGGCATGTGCATTTTGAACTCCTGCTTGACGATCGCGCGCAGAAATTCGTTCTGGTACACGTACACGTAGTCACGCCGGCTGTGGCCCTCACCCTTGAGCAGCAGCGGGGTCTGGTCGATGCCGTCGATGACCCGGTCGGTCGGAACCTCGTCCATGGCGTCACCCACCCGCGCAAAGGTCGTGAACAGGTCGGACACGTGTACGATGTCACCTGCCGCCGTGCCCCCCTCGATGGCCGCCGGCCAGCGCACGAAGGCGTCAACGCGAATGCCACCCTCGGTGAAATCGGTCTTACCACCGCGGTAGATCAGCTCACTCAAGCCGGACAGCGGCTGATAGTGGTACATGAGTCCGTTATCGGCCATGAACACGACCAGCGTGTTGTCGGCCTCGCCTGAAGCGTCCAATGTCGCCAGAATCTCACCGAAGTAGTCGTCGAGCACCTCCATCTTCTCCGCATGGAAACCGCCATTGCGGGTACGCGCCGGGTACTCGTTAACGAAATTCAGAGGATAGAGCGGCCAGTACTGCACAAAGAACGGCTCATCTTCGGCAGCCAGCTTTTCGATCTGCTCGACCGCCTGGCGCTGATAGCGGTCATTCATGCGCTTGTAGTGCTCGTAGGTCCACTCCTCGCCCGGCTGAAGATCGACCTCCCGGGCCGTGCCGCCCTTGACCGCTTCGACCCCCGTGACCAGCCCATAGGGCTTAAAGCGCTGATCGAGTTGAAACTGGTTTGACTGGCCGCCCTCGTAGTAGCCCATCATATTATTCGCGATGTCGGCACCCTTGATCATCAGGGAGAGCTGAACCTGCTGGTGCAACGGGAAGGCCGCGTAGTCGAAGCCCTGGTTGTGCGGATAGGCTTCCTCGATGTCACCCTGGTGCCATTTACCCACATGAGCGGTGTTGTAGCCAGCCTCGGAGAGCACCTCGGCAATGGTGACCTCTTCCTCGGGAAGGCCCTCACCAACCAGGGCCACCTTGACCTCCTTGATGCCGGAGCGAACCGGATGGCGCCCGGTGAGAAAAGCGGCTCGGGTCGGTGTACAGGATGGTTCCGTGTACATGCGCATGAGCGACAGGCTGTCGTTCGCGAACTCGTTGATATTGGGCGTATCAAAGCCGGTCACGTAGTTCATGGCCCGGTTACCCATCTGCCCGAAGCTCACGTCATCAATCAGCACGTAGAGGATGTTGGGTCGCTGCCCTTCATTGGCGTCGCGAATATCAGCCAGCATACCGTCGATCTCGCGGTCTTCGGCATCCCACTGGTCACCAAATTGTGCGCGGAGATAGACATACTCTCCATCGTGGACGATGTCTCGCGCCGCTGCGGGGACGGCCATCAGTAGAGTCAGGGCGAAGACACCCAGTCGTTTTATTTTCATGCTTCGAACTCCTTCTTCGGTTCGATCAAATTGGCTAAAACTCGAGCTTACGCTATTCCAGACGCCACCGGTCAACGGGCCTTTTTCGCCCGAAGCTGAAGCGCATGCCAAAGCAAGCGGTGACAGGCCGCGGAAAGCGACAGGGACCGGCCTTCGGCGTAGTCGCGCAGCCTGTCGAACTCTTCATCACGCAGGAACGTGACGACGCGCCGATCGCGGCGATCTCGGGGCCGTTTCGGCGGTCTTCCACGTGCAGGTTTTACGTTGGCCATTGTGTTCGGGCGCGCCAGGCGCTTCCCCTCAGGGTTTTCCGGTAAAGTAAAAGCCCAGCATTTCCCCCACTAGCCACTTTCTGCCATGTCGAAGCCGCATGCCGTCGCCCAGCAAGGCCGTTTTAACGACGCGGACGCGTGGTGCGAGGCGGTCAATGACTGGAACCTGGACTTTCGCCAGCTAGATGCCGGACGGCTGGATGCGCAGGTCCAGCGGGTGATCGGCGAGGACCTGGCCATCCAGCGCGTCAGCCTTTCCCGGCGTTTTCACCAGCAAGGGGTAGCGCCCGCTGGCGTGGTGACTTTTGGTATCCCGCTCGGTGTAGCGCCCGTGCATTGGTTCGGCCGCGCAGGGGCATCGGGTCAGTTCATGAATTTCAATCACCGCGATGGCTTTGATGCGGTGACAGATACCGACTTTGCTGCCTTTACCGTCTCACTCGGCGCGGATGACCTGGGGCGAACGCTGCAAGCACTCGCGGGGGAGGCAGGTGTGGAGCCGCTTTATGCCGGCCCACCGCTGTTCGGCCGGGAGCCCAAAGAGCACGCAACGCTGGTCACACTCCTCACGACTCTGATGAACGAAATGCCCGCACGCCCCGCAAACGGGAAGGTCCTGGAGGAACTGAAAGCGCAGCTGCGCTTTACGCTGGCCACGTCGATCCTGGCGGGCAGTCCAGAGCGCAAAGAGGACAGCGTCGCAGGGCGCCGCCGTGCCGTTGAACGGGCTGTGGAACTGATCCGCCATGCACCCGACATGCCGACCATCGAAGCGCTTCACCTGCATTGTGGCGTCAGCTACCGGACGCTGAACCGTGCTTTCCGGGAGCACTTCGGCCTCACACCGAAGCAGTACCTGCTGCGGGCTCGCCTTGCCGCGGCACCGCGAGCGCTACTGCGCGCCCGGCCCGGCGCGCGGGTAACCGACGTGGCCAGCGATCTTGGATTCTGGCACCTGGGCCGTTTTGCCCAGGCCTACCAGCGCATGTTTTTCGAACAGCCGTCCCAGACCCTGGCGCGGGGCCGGGCGCGTTAGCGCAAGCGTGGTTTAGCGATCGCGCACCAATTCCAGAACGCGACCCAGGTTGGACTGGATAACGAACGGGTCAATGCCACCGGCGGGCTCGTTCGCCAGGCCAACAACCACCCAGGGGGCTTCACCCGCGCGTTCGAGCATCCACGCGTGCGTGACCACCAACCGACCGTTCACCCCCGAGCTCAGGCCACCCCCCTTGTACCAGACCCGGTCCCAGTGCTCGCGGACATTGGGCTGCGCGGACTGAGATTGCAGGGCACGGTCCACAACCAGCGCGGCATCAGAGCCCGGCGTGTGAAGTCGGTGTCGTGCGTAGGCACGACAGATATCCAGCGCACTGGCTTGCCAGGAAGCGTCGATGTAGAGCGACTCATGGTTGAATCCGCCGCCTCCGGTCGCGCTGGAACCCAGGGGTACGATGCGATCCGCGAGGAACTGGCGCCGGAAGGACTCACTGCCGTTGACATAGCTCAGCGATTCGTTGAATGGGAAGGAAAAGAACAGGTGGAAATTCTCACTGATGCCAAGCTGGGGGGTCATTAGCGCGGGGGTTTCATGACCGTACGCCGCGTGCAGGCCGTCAAAGCGGTCGCGGCCCGCAATATCGAGCAGCATGTCTGTGGCCGTGTTGTCACTGACCGCCATCATGAGCGTGGACAGCTTGTCGATAGAAAACGGGATGCCGGCGGGCTCACTGAACAGCGGACCGCCCTGAACCTGCTTGCTGCCGTCCAGGGAAACGATGTTGTCATGAAAGAACGCGCCGGCATCCAGGGCATCCGCCACACCGCCCAGAATGTAAATCTTGAAGACCGATGCGGTGGCGCGTGGTACCGATGCGTTCCGCCCGATGACGGTCTCGCATTGGTTGGCCCCGTTGATGCGGGCCACGACGATGGAGGACTGGGAACTCAGGGACTGGAAACGATCGACCGCCTGCTGCAGATTGAGGTTGCTGTCCGGTGGGACGACGACGCTGCCCTGACCCGTGCCAAAGTCCTGAAAGTTGAGCGTATTGATGCGCCCATCGTCCTGGGACGCATCCAGGGTGATAAAGGCCTCCCGGCCATTGCTGGCGGTTAGCAGGCCGCTGATTCTCGTTGAAGCCAACGCCAGTGGATCGGTCAGTCGTGCGCTCGGGTAGTCAACCCGGGCGTCCTCGAGGAGGTTACGAATCCCCGGTATACCGCGCTGGGCGATGGCCCCGCTGCTGAATCGCTCCCGGATGACGGCCTCGGTGAACGCGTCCGTGCCGGCCAACTGCTCCAGGACCCAGCGCAGCTGCCGACCCGCCTCGTGATCGGGCGGCGCTACCTCACCGTTGACCAGTGGAAAGCGGTTGACCAGCGCCGGATCATTACAGCGGTTCGAGGCGATGCCCACGATCTGCTGGAGGTCGAAACGAATGTCGACAAAGTCTTCCGCGTCAGCACTGACGAAATCCCCAAAGCCGCCTTCGCACTGAAGGCCGATCCGCGCCTCGCCGGCGGGGCTGCGAACCACGTCGTCCGGATCAAAATCCGGCCCAAACCGTCCGCCCGTCGGCTTCAGCAGATCGAGGCGAAAGCTTCCCTGGCGAAGATCGCCGGACCCCAGCGCGAGCATCCAGGCCTGGTTACCGTCGATGTCGTAGGTGAACCAGTAAGCTAGCACCAGGCCATCCGGCAGCACCTCCATGACCACGCCTTCACCGTCACGGGTGGGGTCGAACCAGGACCCGCTTTTGCGGGGAATGTTGGTTTCCGCATCGGAACTGACCTCCACCGGCCGGGTGATGCGAGAAAGCTGCTGCTGTCCCTTCACGCCATTGATCGTGTAGTCCGCCCTTCCATTCGTATCGTTCGTGAAGGTCAGCACCAGTTCTCCGACATCCACGCGCTGTACGGCGTCCGGATTGAAACCAGGGCCGAAGACGCCGCCCTCGGTGATCAGAAGCGCATCGATTTCCAGCCGATTGCCGTTCGTCACGCCGCTGCCCACAAACCAGCGCTGATTACCTGCTTCGTCGTAGGTAAACCAGTACACAATGGCCGAGTCATCGTCGATGAACTGGACCACGAAGCCTTCACCATCGCGGGCCGGATCGAACCAGGAACCGCTGCGGTTCGCGTCGCCGTACGCGTTGAGGCAAAACAAGGAAATCAGCAAGGCCGCCAAATGAATGGCGATGCCGGAGGGTTTGAGACTCATGGTGGTGCTCCCGCTGTGGTTGTCGGACGCTAAGTTCGACTGCTGCCATCGGAGCAAGTGTCTCTCAGCGTCTGCTCAACACCAAAAGCGTGAAAGCAGCCGAGAACTGCTCACGCAACGCATTTTGCAGAGAACACTTGCTCCCCGTTTGATCGGGGGACAGTCCGGACTCGACAGGGAGAAAGCACCAGCCGGTGGATTCACCGGCTGAGCGTCTAGCGGGTTTTGCCTAGCTGTCCATGATCGTGATGTCTTTGCCGATCACTTCGCCCACGCGTGCGCTGGCGTGTATGTGCAGCTCCACGGGTTGCTCGAAGATCAGATCACCAAATACCTGGACATCCTCACCGATCGTCACCTTGACCGGCTTGCTCTTGTTGCTTGACCAGCCCTGGGGCTTGCGAACCTTCACATTGCCCTCGACGATGGATCCGTCCAATAGCGCAATGCCGCCGTTGACCGTGTGGACATCGCCTGCAATGGCAGCGTTACGCGTCCGGATGCTGCCGTTGACGCTGGCAATGGTGCCGCCAACTTCGACGCCTTCGGCGAGGTTAATCGTGCCGTTTACTACTTCGACGTGGCGCTCGACCTTTGCGTCCTCATCAACGTTAACGGTGCCGTTTACCGACTCGATCGACGTCACGACGGCGCGGTTACCGATCCGGATAGACCCGTTCACTGAATCGACTTCACCGGCGGAGCTGTTCGCCTCGACGCTGATGGACTTGTTCACGGAACTGTAGTCACTGCCTGCCAGGGCGATGGCCGGGAGTGCAATCGCTACGGAAAAGGCCAGTACGGCCAACGGCTTCATGGTGTTTTTCATGGAGGGTTCCCCAGGTCTCTTGGTCGCATGGCTTGCCGCACGTTGGGCAGCGCATGCAGGCTGAAAGATCGCCGGATCACCCGATCTCGGCGCGGTCTGCCAGCCCCATTTGGCGCCAGCTGACTCTTTGATGACGCTGATGGTCAGAGGGTTTAAAGCCCGTTTAGAGCGGAGCTCCTACCCGAGGCGAACCCGGCGCGCACGCGCTACACTCTCACGCTGGGCAATCCGACCCACGGTTCCAGACGAACAAGCCATGGCACAGAACTGTTCCTCACGTGAAGTGATCCGGCTCCCCGCGCTGAACCGGAGCGACCATAGTGCCTATCTGGTCGGCGGGAGAAAGCGCTTGGCAACCTGCACCAGCGTTCGGCGGATTGATGAGCGAACGCTTGTGTGTGCGTCACTGGTCGGACAACGGCTCTACCTGTTTCGCCAAGGACACTTCAGGCGGCGCTGGCACCTGGTCAGCCAGCTGGATACTGCCTATCGGGGCGCACGCACCTGCACGGATCTCATGGACTACGATGCTGGGCATTTGCTCACGAGCAACTGTGAAAACCAGTCCGTTTCCCTCTATCGCGTTCGACGACGGTCTCTTAGCCATGTACGCGATTACCGCATTCAGCATGCGGAAGCGGGTTTTATTCACGGCGTGGCGTTTGTGCCCGGCGGCCGCCTGCTGTGCGCGACCAGCCAAACACCCACACCATCAGTGTTTATCGTCGACCGCGTCTCGGGTGAGGTCGTGCATCATGTCCCGGGTGGGTGCTGGCTGCCCAAAGACATCGCCTTCCTCGATGAACACCGACTCCTGGTCGCCTACTCGCTAAGCCATGCAAACGTCGACGGCCGTGGGGCACGCGGGTCGAAGGTGGCGCTGGTCGAGCTTTCGGCTGACTTCACATCTCACGAGGTGCTTTGGGAGGCAACCGTTCCACTGGACCATATCGATGGTACCCGCTACGCAGCAGGTACCTGGGTGGTGGCCAGCCAGGCTGACGACACGGTGCACCGGTTCCGAGTTCGGAGAGATGGCCTGGAGCATCTGGAAACCCTGCGTGGCTTTGATTTCCCTCACGGCGTGGATATCGACGTTCCCAGCCAAACGGTCATGGTCACCAACTACGGCAGCAACACGGTTGAGCTTCGTACGCTACGGAGTTGCACCTGACCATGGCGATGACCGAGCAGGCCCGTGTCGCTGCCGTCGTGCCCCACTACGGACGGGACACGCAGAGCAACGAGTGGCTGAAGGTCTGCGTCCGGTCGCTTCTTGAACAAACGACGCCGCTTGATGCCATTGTCGTGATGGACGATGCTTCGCCCTGTTCGCCTGAAACCGCCCTGGCACCCTTCCAGGAAGTCACGCTGCTACGGAGCCGCGAGAATGTCGGCCCTTTCGCCCTCGTGGATCACTGTTTTTCCCGGCTCGATATGGACGCCATTTTGCTCAGTGATTCCGATGACCACTCCCGCCCGGAACGGCTTGAGCGGCTGCTGGCTGCTGCCCGCAGGACCGATGCGGAGATGATCGGCTGCCTCATGGAGATCGAGCTCGAAACGCCCGGGCTGTCAGCATCGGAACCGCCGGAGCGGCCTGAGTTTCCCCGCGATTTCCTGCTCCAGATGCCAGAGTCCCACCTAATGACCTTGCCCTCATGCCTGATCGCGACGCAACTGGTCAAGCGCCTCGGAGGTCTCGCAACGGGTTTGCGCTTCGGCGGCGATAGCGAGTTTGTGCGCCGGGCCATTATTGGAGGCGAGGTGTACAACCTCCAGGAAACACTCTACGTCCGTCGAATTCACCCGGACTCGCTTACTCGAAATCGCCAAACGGGGTTTGGTACGGAAGCACGCGTGAAGGTCCAGCAAGCGTTGCAGGCGCGGGCCAGATCCCTGGTCCGGACCTGGTGCCTCGGCGAAGCGACTGACCTTTCACCCTTGACTCGCCGGGAACAGCCACTCCGCCTGAAACATCT
>JBCDHO010000102.1:0-8133 GCA_038749855.1 Pseudomonadota bacterium | reverse complement strand
GCGCAGGCCCTGGCCATGGCCGAGGCCCTGCTGGCGTCGAACGGTGCTCGTCGACGGCCGCAGCTGTTGCTCGCGGCGACCCGACTGCGTGCCGACGCACTGGCGGCCTTGCGGGGCGCTGGTGAGCTGCCCGAGAAGGGTGACGACTCGGACCCCTTGCAGGTGGCCGCCCTCGGCACGGCGGAACTGGCTGCCAGCCAGGGGCTGTTGTTCGAGCGAGCCGATGCGCTGTACCTCGCCGGCCAGGACCTGGCAGCGCGCGGACGGAATGAGCAGGCCCTGCAGCGCTTCGAGGAAGCCTTGTCTGTTGCTGACGCGATCGGTTCCGGCGACCTGTCTACGGCGATTCGTGAGCGGCTGGTCGACATCCACGGCGCTCAGGGGAACGTCGCCGCCACCAGCGAAGTGCTGCAGGCGATCGAGTCACAGCTGACGGAAGAGGGTGCAAACGACGAATTGGCGCAGAACCTCCTTGCGCAGGGGCAGATTCTCATTCAGACCTTCCGCTATGCCGAAGCGAGTGATGTGCTCAGGCAGGCGCTCGAATTCGAGCACAACAGCGCCACGCGCAACCAGGTCAGGCTCGTACTTGCCGAGGCGAGTTGGGCGCTCGGTGATCTCGACGTCACGCGTAACCAGGCCCAGCTGGCGGTGATCAATCCTTCAACGGGGCGCTTGCGACGCCCGACGCCGTCCCTCGATGTCGTGCGGGGCGCTGAACTGTTGGCGGGCGTCGCCCGCGCCCAGGGTGAGCGAAGCCGCCTTCGCGAGCTTCGCGAGGCGCATCGCGAGATTGCCACCGATCGTGAGGCCCGGATTTCCTGGGCCTGGTCCCGGGCGGAGGACGACCTCGCGGAAGGCGGACGTCCGTCTGCGGCCATTCCCTTCTTGCGGCAGTTTCGTGACGAGGCGCCAGGAACCCCGCTCGCGGCCCGGGCCGAGCTTGCCCGCCTTTGGCTCTGCGTGCTGGGCACCGACTGTCCGGCGGGTCAGGCAGCCGCGGCGCGTCGCGCCCTGCGCGCCGGTGCTGTGCCGCGGGAGCGGATACTCGGGGACTGGTTATATGGGCGAGTGACCCTGGGGGCGGGCAATGCGGCGGCGGCCGCGCGCGACCTTGAGGCGCTGGTTCGAGACATGATTTTTCTTCGCTACAGCGTACCCGGCGTGTTGGGTGACCACTACTGGCGCTACGTGGACCTCATCACGTCGGATCTGCTTTCCGCGCGGCGCGCCACCGGGCGTGATGATCGCCTGATGATGGACCTGGCCCGGCAGCGTTGGCTGCGTTCTGCCGTCGCGGTCACGGGAACGCCCTTTGATGCCAGAGCGGCCGGCCTGGATACGGATGCGTTCCGCGCGCTGCTGGCCCGTGGAGAAACACCGGAGCGGGGTGACGACCCGGCGACCCTGGCGCGCGATATCCGTGATCGCCTCGAGGCCGGCCGGGGTCGTTTCGATGCGGTGACACCGTTTCTGGACAACGCTGCCCTGGAGCGATGGCTGAGCGCACTGGAAGCGGGTGCCGTCGTCCTGGATTTTGATCTCGATGCGACACGACCTGCCGCACTCCTGGGAACCGCCGCCGGTGTTCGTCGTTTTTCGCTGGGTGCGCGTGCCGCTTCTTTGGGTCCGCGCGAGGACCTGGCGGGCGCGTCGGCCGAGGCATCGGCGCGTGTAGCGCGTCAGACGCTGCTGGAACGCTGGAACGGTGTGCTGCCGGAGCCACTGCTCTCCGCCTTGCCCGGCCGCGTGTACCTGGCCAGCGGTGCCACGCTGGCTTACCTGCCCATCGAGGCGCTCACGGTGCCTGGCGGCAGGTCGCTCGGTGCCGGACGTTCGGTGGTTCGCCTGGCTTCCTTTCCCGCGCGTCCGGCACCGGCCATTCGCCTGGGTAACCTTGCCCCGGAACAGGTCTTTATCGCTGGAGGGCCCGTGGACTTCAGTGCCGGCTACCTGTCACGACTTGCCACGGGCGCTGAGCTCAGGGCGGTCATGGATCGTTTCGTCGGGCCTGGCCTGCAGGTCATTCAGGGGGCGGCACTGGCCACGGACGAGTTTATGACCGAGGGTTTCCGCACAGCGGAGATCGTTCACCTGGCCGTGCCCGCGCGCGTGGCCACGCAGCGGCCCCGCGATTCCTACCTGGAACTCTCGGAGCTCCGGGCCGGCGCTGGACGGGATCGTCTGTCAACGACGGGGCTGAGTTCCTGGCAGCTTGAGGCGCGCCTGCTCACGTTCAGCCAGATGGGACTCGTGACACCGGTGGCGACCGAAGCCGGCCGTCCACCTCTTGTCGCGGAAGCACTGTCGGCGGGCGCTGGGGCGGTTCTCGCAACGGCCTGGCCAGGTGAAGACGGAGCGGCGGCCTCGTTTTTCGCCGCGTTCTACGACGCCCTGGGCCGCGGAGAAGGTCTTGACCAGGCCCTGATGACAGCTCGGCAGGAGCCAGGCGTCTCTCCCGAGGACGCCAATCGGTATCAGCTCTGGGTAGACTGAGTGTCCCGCTGGGGACAAGCTGTTCAGGACCGGTTCACCCCCATCGACTTATCGTGCAAGCATTGGAATCAGGCGGGCGGGCGACAAGCGACCCGTGCAGCGCGGAAGGAGTTTGCTATGGTGGCCATCGAAGAACATGGAGCGAAAACCATGACACATCGCATCCAGCGCCTTGCCTTCCTGGCCGTGGTTGCTATGACCATCAGCGCCTGTGCAACCAGTCCGACCGGGCGTAAGCAGCTCATGCTGGTTTCGGAAGATCAGGCCATCGCCGAGTCCCGGCAGGCCTACGTGGCGACCGTCCGTGATTATCAAAGCAAGGGTCAGCTTTCCTCTGACCGCGCCACGGTCAATCGGGTCAATACCATCACCGGCCGGTTGATCGCACAGGCCATCGAGATGCGTCCCGACTCCGCCGATTGGGAGTGGAGCGTGGTCGTCATTGACGAACCGGAAATGGTGAACGCCTGGTGTATGGCGGGCGGTCGCATGGCGATTTACACCGGGCTGATCGAAAAGGTTCAGCCCACCGACGACGAACTGGCGCAGGTCATGGGGCATGAAATCGCCCATGCCCTAGCCAACCACACCGCCGAAAAGATGTCCGTTCAAATGATGAGCGCCATCGGTGTCGCGGCGGTCAGCATTGCCGCGGACAACCACGTGGCTGCCCTGGGAGGCGCCAGCCTGGCAGCGGTTTATGCGATTAACCGGCCCAACAGCCGAACCGCTGAGCGCGAGGCAGATGAGATCGGCATCGAGCTGGCCGCGAAGGCCGGCTACGATCCGGCGGCAGCGCCGACCCTGTGGAAGAAGATGGCCGCGGTCGGTGGCCAGGCGCCGCCCCAGTGGATGAGCACGCATCCGGGTCCCGAAAATCGACAGCGCACGCTGGCGGCGCTGGTGCCCGAAATGCAGAAATACTACGACCCGGACGCTGACCACCCGGTTTATCGGATGCGCTCCGGGCCCTGAGTCCAGCGAAGGCGATCAGCCAGGAGCTGGCGGCGCCTGCTTAAGGCGCACGGCAACGACCCGGCCTTCAGCGGTGAGCTCATCGCCGACCCGGACTTTCACGTCGACCACGGCTTTTCTTTCCGACGCCTGAACGACCTGTGCGGTCAATTCGATTTCGCGGCCGTCCATGGGCGTTGGCCGGCGGTAATCCACGTGCAGTGATCCGGTGACGCAGCGCGGTGGTGTGCCATAAGGGTCCGGTTGGAAGTGGGCGGCGCCGGTGGCAATGCCGTGACAGTCCACCAGCGAGGCAATCAGTCCGCCGTAGACCACGCCGGGAATTGCAAGGTGTTCTTCCCGAGGCATGAAGGTCGCGATGACCTTCTCGCCGCGCCGATAACTCTTTAGCTGCAGCCCATCCGCGTTTTTTGAACCGCACCCGTAGCAGACCTGGAAGCCTTCGTCGTAGCGGTCCTGGATGGCCGGTGTCGCCTCGCCGTTATCGGCGTTGTCCACCTTAGTTGGTGCGCTCATGATGGTGACTCCGCGTTTAGGGCCTGGGCCATGGACTGGATGTGTGAGGGTCCGACCCGGCAACAGCCACCGATGCCCTGGGCCCCGGCTTCTACCCACGCGAGCGCTTCCGATCCCGCCGACAGCGGCTCGATGGCGCCCCGCCAGCATTTGCGATCAGCGTCATAGCATTCGCCGGAGTTCGGGTAGACCATAAGTGGCAGGTCAGGGGCAACGCCATGCAGGCGCTCCAGCAGTTCCGGCACGTGGCGCGGTGCCGTACAGTTGATCGCCAGGGCGCGCACCCTGGTTCGTCCAGTAAACAGCGCGGCAGCCTCTTCGATCGGTGTTCCGTCACTGAGGTGTGCAGCGTCCCGACAACAGAAACTTACCCAGCTGTCCGTATGGGCCTCCTGGAGCAGGGGCGCGAGCACCGCTGCCTCCCGCTTGCTGGGCAGGGTTTCACAGGCGAGGATATCGGCGCCCGCCTGATCGAGGATGGCCAGTCGCTCGGCGTGGAATGCCCGCAGCGCGGCGCCGTTGATCGTATAGACGCCGGTGTACTCGGAGCCGTCGTTGCGCGTCGCACCCCAGGGGCCGACGCTCGCGGCGATCAGTGTTTCCGGCTTGCCGGCTTCAATGGCCGCTTCCCGCGCCAGGCGAACAGAGCGTCGAAGCAGCTCATCCGCCATTTCCCGGTCAAGCCCGAGGGCGATAAACCCTTCATGGCTGGCCTGGTAGCTGGCAGAAATCAGCACTTCCGCGCCGGCGTCAACGTAGGCACGGTGTGCGGCGCGGATGGCGTCAGGCGCCGTGTGCAACAGCCCGGCGGACCAGAGTTCCGGGTGCAGGGGCTGGTTCATGGCTTCCAGTTCGGTGGCCAGGCCGCCATCCAGCAATAACGGCTTCGCTTCCGCGAGCCGGCGGCGGAAAGCGTGCTTCCTGGCATTGTCCTGATGATTCATAGGCGCATCATGCCAGAGCGCGATGGCCTCGTTATAATGCGGCCCCCTGCAACGCACGTGTCCACCAAACGCGTCCCTTAGCACCAGGCATCACTCATCATGTCCCAGTACGTTTACACCATGAACCGGGTCGGAAAGATCGTCCCGCCCAAACGCCAGATTCTGAAAGACATTTCCCTGTCCTTTTTCCCCGGCGCCAAGATCGGTGTTCTCGGCCTCAACGGGGCCGGTAAATCCACTTTGCTTCGCATCATGGCGGGCGTGGATACGGATATTGAGGGTGAAGCGCGCCCCATGCCGGAACTGAACATTGGCTACCTGCCCCAGGAGCCTGAGCTCGATGTTGAGCGCACGGTGAGGGAGAACGTCGAAGACGGCCTGCGCGAGCCGCTGGATGCCCTGGCGGACCTCGAGACGGTCTACGCCGCCTACGCAGAACCTGACGCTGATTTCGATGCGCTGGCCAAGAAGCAGGAGCGCCTTGAGGGCGTCATCGCGGCCTGGGACGCACACAACCTCGAAACGCAGCTGGAGGTGGCCGCTGACGCCCTGCGCCTTCCGCCCTGGGATGTGAAGGTAGAAAGCCTTTCCGGGGGTGAGCGGCGGCGCGTGGCCCTCTGCCGCCTCCTGCTCTCCAAGCCGGACATGCTCCTGCTGGATGAGCCAACCAACCACCTCGATGCCGAGAGCGTGGGCTGGCTGGAGCAGTTCCTCGTGGAGTTCCCGGGTACCGTGGTGGCCATTACCCATGACCGCTACTTTCTCGACAATGCCGCAGGCTGGATTCTCGAGCTGGACCGGGGCCGCGGTATTCCCTGGGAGGGCAACTACACGTCCTGGCTTGAGCAGAAGGAACAGCGCCTGGCCATCGAAGAGAAACAGGAAGCAGCGCGGAAAAAGGCCATTCAGCATGAGCTCGAGTGGGTTCGGGCGGGTGCACGTGGTCGCCAGTCCAAGGGCAAGGCGCGCTTGCAGCGCTTCGAAGAGCTGAGCAGCCAGGACTTCCAGAAGCGCAACGAAACCAATGAGATTTACATCCCGCCCGGTGAGCGGCTGGGTGACAAGGTCATCGAGGTGGCAGGCGTTCGCAAGGCCTTCGGCGACAAGCTGTTGTTCGAGGACCTGAACTTCAGCGTTCCGAAAGGCGCCATCGTCGGCATCATCGGTGGTAACGGGGCCGGCAAAACCACCCTGTTCAAGCTCATCAGCGGCGCAGAGCAGCCCGATGCCGGCACGATCGAGACGGGCGCCACGGTTGACCTCGTTAACGTGCTCCAGCTTCGTGACCACCTCGAAGACGGCAAGACGGTCTGGGAGGCGGTCTCCGACGGCCAGGACATCCTGCGGGTGGGTAACTTTGAAATGCCTTCCCGGGCCTACGTCGGCCGCTTCAATTTCAAAGGCTCGGATCAGCAGAAACGGGTCGGTGACCTGTCCGGGGGTGAGCGGGGGCGCCTTCAGCTGGCCGTGGCCCTGAAGCAGGGCGGCAATGTGCTGCTGTTGGACGAACCCTCAAACGACCTGGACGTGGAAACGCTTCGCGCGCTCGAAGAGGCCCTGCTGGCATTTCCGGGCTGCGCGCTGGTCATCAGCCATGATCGCTGGTTCCTGGACCGCGTCGCGACGCATATCCTGGCCTTTGAAGGCGACAGCCAGGTGACATTTTTCCCGGGGAATTACACCGAGTACGAGGAAGACCGGAAGCGGCGCCTTGGGGATGATGCGGGCCCGCATCGCGTTCGATACAAGCGGCTCAAGCAGTAGGGCCGGGCGGTTCTTCGGCGCTTTCTTCATCGGCGACCTGGGCACTGGGACGGAGTTTCCAGACTTCCCAGCAGGCCCAGGCCAGGGGAATGCCGATCCAGCCGAGCGCTTTGCCAAGCACCAGAATGGCTTCAGGGCTGAGGTTCATTGATAAGCTCCATGTTTTACCAGAGCGTACGGGTGGACGCGTGAATGTCTCCTCAGACCGCGGTGAAACCTGCCTTCCACCGCAGAGGCGCGGCCAGCTTGGTTGGCGTGTGATGCGTCTGGTTGCTTGCGGGGTTCTGGTGGTCGGCCTGGCCCCCGCGGTGGCCCTGGCGTCGTTTGATGGCCTCTGGAACGGGCGCTTCGGCGGCGTCGCGCTCGACGTGCTCGGAACCGAAGTGTCGCTGTACCAGGTTTCGGAAAGCCATCGTTGGCCCCTGGACCGTTTCACGCTTGATGGCGAAGGCCGTTTCCAGACCGGCGATGGTCGGCGCTATCGCCTGACGCGGGACGGTGAGCGCCTCGACATCCTCGATGAGCGGGATGCGGTTTTTCTCTCCTTTCTTCCGACAGTGGGCCTTCCACCGCTGCGTGAGCCCACGGACGATCCGGCCATCGTGTTCGATGTGTTCTGGGAGGCCTTCGCGGAGAACCATGCGCTCTTTGATCTGACCGGTGTGGACTGGGCGGCGGTTCGTGACAGCGGCCGGGAGGCTGCGATTGCAGCGGATGGCCCGGACGCGCTGTTCGAGGTCCTGTCCGATCTGCTCGCGCCGCTCAATGATCGCCACACGACCCTGGTCTGGCCGGCCGCAGGGCGCCTGTATCGCTCCGGTCGGGCGTCAGACCCGTTCTGGCAGGGCAGGGCGAACACCTTTCTGCTGAACATCGCGGTGAACTACCTCGGTCGGCCGTTGCAGAGCCGGCTTGCCGATCCGCGACTGCGCTTTGGCATCCTCCCGGGCAACGTGGGCTACCTCTACGTGGCCGATTTTCTGGACGGTGGAGCGCTGCCGTCCTTTGCGACGACGCTGACGCTGGTGCTGGAGGAACTCCGGGATACGGACGGTCTGGTGGTAGATCTTCGCTTCAATCCCGGGGGCGTGGACCGCAACACGCGCGCCTTCATGGAGCAGCTCTGGCCGCCGGATCAGCAAGCGGCCTACTTTCGTGAGCGCCGCCTGACGGGGCCGTTGCCGGGCGACTTTGAGGAAGCCGAGTTGCTGCGCATTGCGCCCCGTGAAAACGCGTTCTATCGGCGCCCGATCGTGTTCCTGACAGGCGCTGATACGGCGAGTGCGGCGGAAACCGTACTCCTGGCAGCGGTCGGTCTGCCGCGCGTAGTCCAGATCGGCGAAGCTTCCGCAGGCGTGTTCTCCAACCTGCTCCTGCGCTTTTATCCCAACGGCTGGTACAGCACGCTTTCGAACGAGCAGTTCTATTCCCTCACCGG
>JBCDHO010000101.1:0-8138 GCA_038749855.1 Pseudomonadota bacterium | reverse complement strand
GGGAAAACCGCTCATGAAGTCGGGAAAATCCAGCTATGACCTCGTCAACTACCTCCAGTACCACATCGCCCGGGTGCTCGCGCGGCGCTGTAACCTCCACGGGGTATTCATGGAGGTGTTCACCATTGGCGTCCTCATCACCGGCGGTGCCGGTAGCGGCAAGAGCGAACTGGCCCTGGAATTGCTCAATCGCGGGCATCGCCTCATCGCGGACGATGCCCCCGAGTTCACGCTGATTTCCCCGGAAGTGATCGATGGCGCGTGCCCCGAGGCGCTGCAGGATTGTCTTGAAGTCCGCGGCCTGGGCGTCCTCAACGTGCGTGAAATGTTCGGTGACGCCGCCATCAAGCTGAACAAGTTCCTGCGCCTCATCGTTCACCTGGAGATTCCCGAGGGAGGACGGGCCCCGGAAAACATCGACCGGCTCCGGGGTGACACGGGCACGCAGGACGTACTCGGCCTTGCCATTCCCACGATCACCCTGCCTGTGCTCGCCGGCCGGAACATGGCCGTCATTACGGAAGCCGCCGTGCGCGACTTCATGTTGCGGATGAAGGGTTATGACGCGGCAACCGCGTTCCTTGAGCGGCACTCCCGCCTGCTCCGAGGCAGTCAGGAGCGGTTGGCGCAATGACCGTGGCGTCGACCGGTGAGGCACAGCACGTCATCATCGTCAGCGGTTTGTCAGGCGCGGGCAAGTCCACGGCTCTGAAGGCCCTGGAGGACATGGGCTACCACTGCATCGACAACCTGCCGCCACCGCTGCTTGAAGACTTCGCGCGTCACCTGCAGGCAGCGCCCGACCGCTACCGCCGGGTTGCGCTGGGCATGGATGTGCGCGCCGCCAGCCTCGATCCGGAACCCCTTGCTGCCTGGCTGGAACGCCTCCGCGAAGGGGGAATTCGTACCGAGGTCCTGTTCCTCGATGCCCGTGATGAAATGCTGCTGAAGCGCTTCGGCGAAACCCGGCGGCGCCATCCACTGGCCCAGGGCGAGGGCGGACTGGCCGCGGCGATCGAGAAGGAGCGGGAGTTGCTGGCGCCCCTGCAGGCACTGGCGAGCTGGACCATCGACACGACGGACACCAACGTCCATCAGCTGACCCACCAGACCTGGCGCCACGTCGGTCCGGATACCGAACGCATGACGGTCGTTGTTCAGTCCTTTGGCTTCAGTCAAGGAGTCCCCATGGACGTGGACTACCTGTTCGATGCGCGCTGCCTGCCCAACCCACACTGGGACGATGGTTTGAGACCGCTGAGCGGACGCGACGGGCCCGTGGCAGAGTGGCTCGAGCAGGAGCCCCTCGTCACGCAACTCGCCGAAGACATCGAGGGCTTCCTCCTGCGCTGGTTGCCCGCGCACGAGGCAACCCATCGGAGCTTTATCACCGTGGCCATCGGCTGCACGGGCGGGCGGCACCGCTCGGTCTACCTGGCTGAGCGTTTGGTTGCCGCCCTCCAGAACCAGTTCCCCGAGGTCGTCCTCCACCACCGGGAGCTGGCCTCATGAGCGCCGCAATCGTCCTGGTCACCCACCCTGGCATAGCCACGGCCATGCGCGATCGGGCCTCGGAACTCCTCGCCTCACCGCTCGAGGAAGTCACCGTGCTCGAACTCGACTCCGGACCCAGCGATCCGCTTCCCGAACTCGAGCTGCAGCTGGCCGAACTCGACCGCGGCCACGGCGTGCTGATCCTTACGGACCTGCCAGGGGCAACGCCATGTAATCGCGCCCGGCGCGCTACGCCGGCACACAGCGCCGTGATCAGCGGCCTCAACCTGCCTATGCTGATCCGGGCCTGGAACTACCGCCATCGTCCGCTGGAGGAGCTGCGCGACCTCGTGGTGGACGGCGGCCGCGCCGCAATCCTGGAGCCGGACTGATGCCGAGCGCCAAAGCAGTGATTCCGAACGAACTTGGCCTCCACGCGCGGGCGGCAGCGAGGCTCGTCGAGCGCGCCAACGGTTTTGAAAGTGATGTGCGGCTGGCCTACCGGGAAAAAACCGTGAACGGCAAGTCCATCATGGGGGTCCTCATGCTGGCCGCGGCCATGGGCGCTGAACTTGAGATCACCACCGAAGGTCCGGACGAGGACCAGGCGCTGGCCGGTATGGTCGCACTGGTTGAAGACGGTTTCGGAGAACTGCCATGACCCTGGCCTTGTCGGGCCAGATCGTGGAGCCGGGCATCGCCATCGGCCAGGCGCACAATATTCAGCGTAACGAGATCGAGATTGGAGAGTTTCGTATCGCTCCGGATCAGGTCGCGGCGGAGATCGAGCGGCTCCAGCAGGCTGCCTCGGAGGCCGGAGAGCGCCTTGAAGCGCTCGCCCGGCGCCTCCGAAGTGCGGCGGGCGCCAGCGGTGAGGAGATCATCCGCGCCCATTTGGCCATGCTTGAAGACTCAAGCCTGGTGCAGGCTTCCATAACGCACATCGAGAACCAGTTCTGCAATGCGGAGTGGGCACTGCAGCTTCAGCTCGAAAGCCTGCTCGCGGAGTTTCGCACGATCGATGATGCCTATATCCGCAGCCGCGAAGACGATGTTGCCCAGGTGGTACGAATGGTGCAGCAGATCCTGGCGGCTGAAGCGCTCGAGAAACCCTTGAGCGATGTGCCGGATCGGCTTGGCCAGACCCTCGTGGTGGCCACAGAGCTCACCCCTCAGGAGCTGGCCATCCTGCACGATCGGGGGGTGGCTGGCGTCATTACGGAACATGGCAGCCCCTACTCGCATACGGCCATCCTGGCCCGTGGCATGGGCATCCCTGTTGTGATGGGGGTGCGGCGCGCCCAGTCCCTGATCACCGAAGGGGAACAGCTCGTGCTCGACGGTGCCTATGGCATTGTGTTCGCAGATCCAGAAGAGTCCATCCTGCGCCACTACCTGGAAAAGCAGTCTGCCTCAGACCGCTACCGGCGCACACTCGAAAAAAGCCGCGGCCAGCCGGCGACCAGCCTGGACGGAGAGGCGATCTGCCTCCTTGCCAATGCGGAACGGCCCGGGGACATTCGGCGGGCCCTGCACGACGGTGCCGAGGGTGTCGGACTGTTCCGCAGTGAATACCTGTTCATGCAGGGCATGCCGCCCGACGAAGAAGGCCAGGTCACCGCCTATTGCGACGCCATCACGGCCCTCGACGGCGCACCCCTGACCATTCGCACGCTCGATATCGGTGCCGACAAGCAGGTCAGCACCCTGGAGCTCAAGGGGCTGCACAACAATCCAAACCCCGCCCTTGGCCTGAGAGCCGTGCGACTGTGCCTGCGTGAAATGGATCTGTTCAAGATTCAGCTCCGCGCCATACTCAGGGCCAGCGCCTTCGGGACGGTCCACTGCATGATTCCCATGCTCACGACGGACCGGGAGGTGGTGGCGGTGCGCTCGCTCATCGATGAGACGAGGCTCGAACTGGATCGGGAGGACATCGCGCACGGGGCCGAACAGATGAAGCTTGGCGGCATGATCGAAGTCCCCGCCGCGGCGCTGGCCCTTGAGCAGATGGGACGCCACCTCGATTTCATCAGCGTGGGGACCAACGACCTGATCCAGTACGCGCTCGCCGCGGACCGCGTCGACGAGAACGTGGCCCACCTCTACGATCCGCAACACCCCGGTGTGATCCACCTGCTGCGACACATCTTCTGCACCGCCCGGCGACTGAAACTGCCCGTCGCCGTCTGCGGGGAGCTCGCCGGAGACCGACGTTTCACACGTCTGCTGCTGGCGCTGGGACTGCGCGAATTCAGCATGCAGCCGCGGTCACTGCTCGAAGTCAAGAAGGTCATTAACGAGACGGACATTGGGGCGGCACGGGCGGCGCTGGACCGCTGGGACCAGGGTGGTTTCGAAGCCACCAACGGCAGCCTGGCGCAGTTCCTCGACCAGGCACAGCTGCACCACTGACGGAAACCTTCGAGGCGGGCGTGCCCGGCACCCCGACAGAGGGTGCCGGCGCTTTCCCCGCTCCGCACCATGCCGGATAATAGGCGGCGCGCACCCACACCTTAAGCGGGGGACCCATGAGCGAATCGGTCGTGGAAGAGAAAATCACACGCCAGCTCGATTCGCTCAGCGAGGTGCTAAGCAGTGGTGCGCTGGACCAGGTACGGCAGATGGTCAATGGCCTCTCCGGCGCCGAGATCGGTGATCTGCTCGAATCGCTCCCCCCCACCAAGCGCCTGGCCGTCTGGGAACTCGTCGACACCGAACTCGACGGCGAAGTCCTGGTGGAGGTCAATGACGAGGTTCGCGCCGGGCTGATCCGCGAGCTGGACCCGGAAGAGCTCGTCATCGCCATGGGCGAGCTCGATATCGACGACCTCGCGGACATCCTCGACGACCTGCCCGACACGGTGATCCGTCGTGTGCTGGCCTCCATGTCGCGCCAGGACCGGGAAAGGCTTGAACAGGTGCTCTCCTACCCGGAGGATTCGGCCGGGGGCCTGATGGACCCCAATGTGATCACCATCCGCAGCGATGTAACGCTGGATGTGGTCCTGCGCTTTCTGCGCGCCCGGGGTGAGTTGCCGGACGTGTTCGACCAGCTGTTCGTCGTCTCCCGGGATGGACGATTCCGAGGCATTCTTCGTCTTGCGGAATTACTGACCAAGGACCCGTCTTCCACGGTCAACGACCATATGGAACGGCCACCGGCGGTCATCCCCGTAACCATGAATGCCAGCCAGGTGACGACGGAATTCGAGCACCACGACCTCGTTTCCGCGCCCGTGATCGACGCAGACAACCGCCTGGTCGGGCGTATCACCATCGACGACGTGGTGGACGTCATCCGCGAAGAGGCTGAACACACGGTCCTCACCATGGCCGGCCTGGACGAGGAGGACGACATTTTCGCGCCGGTTGCCCGCTCGGCCGTCCGGCGCTGGATCTGGCTGGGCGTCAATCTCATCACGGCCTTGCTGGCCGCCATGGTGCTCTACTTTTTCGAGCCGACCCTCGATCGCATCGTCGCCACTGCCGTACTGTTTCCGGTGGTCATGAGCATGGGCGGCATCGCGGGCACACAAACGCTGACGCTCATGATCCGGGGCATGGCAACCGGCCAGGTCAACCCGCGCAACACGGCAGTCATGTTTCGCAAGGAACTCGCTGTAGGTGCACTGAATGGCCTGGTGTTTTCAGGCCTGCTCGCCGTCATTGCCTGGTACTGGTACGACAGCCTGAGTCTGGGCCTGGTTATGGCCATTGCGATTCTTCTGAACCTCCTGGCGGGCGCCGTGGCCGGTTTTGTCATTCCGGTCATTTTGAAGCGCCTGTCTATCGATCCGGCCCTGGCGGGCGGCGTTGTGCTAACCACGGTTACCGATGTCGTCGGCATCCTCGCCTTCGTCGGTCTGGCGACCTATCTCCTGATCGGTCCCTGAACTCCGTCCACAAATTCCCATGCGTCTTCTTTTCCTGAGCCAGGAGCCACCTTTCGATGCCGACGAGGTAGCCACCGGCAATGCGCTGCGGTCAGCCCAGCTGGTCTCGGGCTTGGAAGCAGCCGGCCACACCGTGTCCCACGCCTGGCTCGATCGCGAAGGGGGAGCGGGCCGATTCCGCTCCGCCGATGAGCTCCGCGGGCTCATCCAGCGCAGCGCACCGGACGCGATGATCGTCGCCTATTGGGAGCTGCTCGAACTTTTGCCGTTCGAACCTTCCGTGCCCGTGGTGCTCGACTTTCTTGCACCGCGCCCGCTCGAAGCCCTGTTCGAAAGCCCGGAACGCACGGGCGGGCAGCTCCAGCGCCTGCGGATCGCTCTGGGCCGAGTCGACGCGGTGCTCGTGGGTAGCACGCGGCAGAAGGACCTGCTGGCCTATACCCTGCTCGAAGCGGGCTTCGATCTCCGGGTGACAGACCCCGTGCTTGTCGTACCCCTGGCCGGCGAATCTGTCGACGCACCGGATCGGCCTGACCCGGCGCAAGGTATGACGCTGGTTGCCGGTGGTGTTCGCTGGCCCTGGCGACAGGACACGGCATGGCGCGAGGCCGTGCGCGACTCGGTGACGGCGCTCGAAGCGGCCGGACACTCACTCGAACTGCTGGATTTCGGTGGTGCCTATCGGTGGGCCGCGGAACCGGACGTAACGCAGCGACCGGAAGCACCGCTCGAAGAACCGGACAGGCCGGACACACCCGCCGGTACGCCGCTTGAGGGCGCACAACCGCTGCGTGCCTACCGTGCGTGGTCTGGCGAGCTCGCACAGGCGCACATTGGCCTCGAGCTGGGCGACCCACACATTGAACGCGCCTACAGCCAGTCTTTCCGCTCCGTGGACTTTCTCCGGCACGGTCTGCCGATCATGTGCAGCAGCGGCCAGCCGCTGGCTCAGGCCATCGAAACCAGCGGTGCCGGATGGGTCGTGGACCACCCCGATGTGCTTGCCGCTACGCTGGAGCAGCTCGTCAAGCACCCGGATCAGTGGCGGGCCGCCAGCGCGGCGGCGCGTACCCTATGCGCCGAACGCCATGGACCGGCAACGGCCATAAAACCGCTTCTGACCTGGCTCAAAACCGCGGCTCACACACCCCGTCTGCCAGGCCATGGACTGCCGGACCCAACTCCGCCGGTGCTCGGCATTCCGCCGCTGCGTGAACGACTCGGACGGCGCTACCGGCTGGCACGGCGCATTGCACTCCACCGCTTAATCGCCCGGGGCGACCGGGCGTCTGCGGCACCACCGGCGAACGCGGTGGTCATGGTTTCCCGCCACGATCTTTTCCCAACCGATCATGGGGCCGCCGTAAAGATCGTAGAGACCGCCCGAGGCCTGTCCCGCAATGGTCAGGAGGTGCTTATCGTCACCCACGAGCGGAGCCACTACTGGCGCGTTGCCGACGGCGCCATCGAACGTCGCGCGCTGCCGGCCTGGCTGCGCTTGCCCAGCCGGGGCGAGTACTGGACCAAGCTGGACCACTACACACGGGACCTACCGGAGAGCAACGCCTTCCTGTACCTGCCGATGAGTGATGGCAGTTTCTTCTGGCGCACGCTGTGGGTTGCCGCCACGCATCGCGCCGCCTGGCTGCAGGCAGAATTTCCAGCCTATGCCCTGCCCTGTATTCGCGCCGGAGATATCCTTCAGAGACCCACCGTGCTGGTGGAGCACAACGTGGAATATGCACGCCTGAAAGCGCAAATTCCGGAACTGACGGATGCTCAGTACGCCCGCTTTAAGGCAATTGAGATCGACCTCTGCAACCGCTCGGACGCCGTCGTCTGTGTCTCCGATAACGACCGCCAACGGCTGGCCGCCGATGGGGTACATGCCGGCCTGCTGCACACCATTCCCCACGGCATTGACCTCGAAGCTTTTGACGAGGCCGAAGCGGTCGATGCCCGGGCGCACTTCGGTATTCCGGGCGACGCGCCCCTGCTCGCCTACCACGGGACCTTCGCGTATCCCCCGAACCGCGATGCGCTGCAAACGCTCGCTGATGAAATCCTGCCCCGGCTGAGCCAGCGCGGGATCGAGGCGCACGTGCTGGCCATTGGTCACCAGCCGCCCCATGATCTCCATCCTGCGATCCACTGCACGGGCAGCGTGGAGCAGGTCGCACCCTGGCTCAAGGCCGCAAACCTCGCCGTCGTCCCGCTCCGGGAAGGGGGTGGAACGCGGATGAAGATCATTGATGACTTCGCGGCCGGCCTCCCGGTGGTAGCGACATCCAAGGGCATCGAGGGCATCCCGGCGACCGACGAGGTTGCCGCGCTGATCCGGGATGACTGGCCGGCCTTTGCGGACGCGATCGCGCGCCTGGTCCATGAACCGGAGACCGCGGCGGGGCTGGCAGCAGCCGGACGCAACATCGCCGAAACGGTGGACTGGCGCGCCATCGGCGCCCGTTATCTCAAGCTGGTGGAAGGACTTCCCCGCTAAGGCTTCGCGGGTTGCGATTTCTCCGCCACGCGGTCACGCAGATAGACCGGCTGAGCGTCTTCGGCCCTCAGCGCCTGGGTGGGATTCCACTCAGACGCAGCGATCGTCGCCAGCACCGAGGCGCGGGCAACGGCCTGCGGAAAGCAGCCCACCAGCGGCAAGGCGCACAAGGCTTCGAAACGCTCGAAGCCATTGCCGGCGCCAAGCCACCGTTCCGCAGCCGGGGGAACAGCCATAGCCGGCGGGCC
>JBCDHO010000100.1:0-8139 GCA_038749855.1 Pseudomonadota bacterium | reverse complement strand
CGCTCAGGGCCTGGCTGAAGCGGTTCACGGGCGCGCAGGGAATGCGCTTGGCCTCCAGGGCTTCGAGCCAGTGGGCGGAGCTGTTGGTGGACAGCACGGCGTTCAGGCGCTCGTTGATCATGTCCTGGTCTTCCCAGCGACCGGGCTGGCCGTCGTATTTCGGGTCGTCGAACTC
Organism: Pseudomonadota bacterium; assembly: GCA_038749855.1. Lineage (GTDB taxonomy): Bacteria > Pseudomonadota > Gammaproteobacteria > Xanthomonadales > SZUA-36 > Marinihelvus. Next base: position 7,964 of record JBCDHO010000100.1, on the reverse strand, counting down.
CGGCACCTCCACGACTTCCTTCAGGTTCTGCCAGAAGTTGTCGGTGATTATGGCAATGACAATCCAGCCGTCGGAGGTCCGGAAGGTGTTGTACGGCACGTGCACAAAGTGGGAGTTGCCGATCGGGTACGGGTCCTTGCCGGACAGGAAATACATGGTCGCCATGTAATTGAGCATGGAGACCTGGCAGTCGAGCATGGAGATGTCCACGTGCTGGCCCTTACCGCTCGTGCCGCGCTCCACCAGCGCCGACAGCACGCCCATGACCGCAAACATGCCGCCACCGAGATCACCGATGGGGATACCCGCCCGTACCTGGTGGTCCCCGTCCGGGCCGGTGATGGACATGCCGCCGCCCATGGCCTGGGCGACCTGGTCGAAGGCCGGCCGCTTCGGGTTAGGCCCGTCTGAGCCGAAGCCGGTCACGGTGCAGGTGATAATGCGTGGGTTAATGGCCGCCAGCGTGTCGTAATCGATCCCAAGGCGCTCGGGCACACCAACGCCGAAGTTGGACACCACCACGTCCGCCGCGCGCACCAGGTCGTAGAACACGGCTTTCCCCGCCTCACTCTTGAGGTCGATGGCCATGCTCTGCTTGTTGCGGTTCAGGGTGATGTAGTACGCCCCCATGCCATCGAGGGAGTTGTCCGGGTCCTTCGCGAGCAGCTTGCGTGTCCCTTCCCCATGGAGGGGTTCGACCTTGATGGTCTCTGCGCCCAGATCGGCAAGAATCATGGCGCCGTAGGGGCCTGAAAGCATATGGGTCAGGTCCAGGATACGAATGCCGTTCAGTGGTTTGTTCATGGTTCGACTCGTTTCTGCGGTTTCTTCTTATGGTTTGTTGGCCGCGACCACGGCCTGACTCATCCGCGGTTGAGCGACACCAGCTCGTAGTGCGTCTGCATGTAGCCGCCGGCACCGGCCCTGAGCAGCAGGTAGTTATCGTCGGCCGTGCACCATACGTCGTAGGGTGGGTGCTCCTCCGGAAGGTTTCCCGCCGTATCGGTCACCTGGAAGTGACGGGCGCGAAAGGTGCCTGCCTCGACCTCGATGTCCTCCTCGCCAACATAGACCAGGGAAAAGCCGGTACGAAAGAGCATGGGTCCTGTCGCCCCGCGATGGTCCGGCGAGGTGAGGTACAGGTCCTCGAAGAACGTCTTTCCCGGCCCCTGGGACAGGTCGTAGAGTTTCATGAGCAGCGCATCACCGACGATCGGATGGGCCTGGAGCCAACGAATTGGCCCGGCCACGTCGATGCGCTGCGTGATTCTTCCGTCGCGCTGATTCCAGCTTTCGCACTCGAGGAAACGCTCCGTACAGCGCATCCACCCGCTTCCCTCGAAGCGGTCGCCGACGGATAGTCGCACGCTGCAGTCAATGGGCCGTGAATCCTCTTGCCCCAGCGCCAGCACCACGTCACGAACGACCTTCGGCGCATCGTCGATCTCGCAGTGGGCGTGCAGGACATCGACGCCATCGGGCTGGCGGGTCAGGGAAAAAAACTCCCGGCCCCGCTCTTCATCGAGGCGATCGGGCTTCTTGCTGGTGTAGCGAATGACGCCGCTAATGGTCGGGTAAGCGCTCATGGAGCCTCCTGCCGCGTCGGTGCGGCGCATGCTCGAAGGGTTGATTCTGGCGAAATCCCCATGGCCCGGTCAGCGCGCATCGTAAACCTCATGTTCAAATGGGTTTGACCGCCCCGAAGAACGCAACGGTAGCGATACCGATCCAATACAGGTACGCCAGGCGACGGCCTGTCCGAATGGACTTGTCGAGCACCGCCTCCGCCTCCGCGTTGTCCGGGTCCGCCAGGAGCACGCGAAACAGCTCGGTCCACTCACGCATGATGAAGCGCAGCTTGAGGCCGATGACCAGCAGGCCTGCGAAAATCAGGACCTTGATGGAAAACCACTTCTGCCCCGGCAATGCCTCAAAGGGCCCATAGCCAAGCAGCGAGGTGATGGCGCAGACCGTAATCAGCGGAATAAATACGTAGCGGATGCGCTCATCGAAGACCGTGAGCGCAATGCCCCGGTCTGTCTCGCGGTAGAGAAACGCTGCCCAGGTGATGGACAGCCAGGTCAGGAAGAACACCCAGTTCACTACGATCCAGATGCCGCCGAACGGCTGAATGCCGTAGTACCAGCCCATGTGAAAGCCGATTGGAAAGAGCAGTACGATGCCCGTCCGCGCAAGGATGTCGATCCGATAGGCCGTTTCCATGTGCCGCTTGCGCTCGTCCATGGGCAGCCGATGATTCACCACGTTGTAGGAGGTCTGGAACACCCCCCATTCGCCACCCAGCCAGTACACCATGGCGAGAATATGCGTCCATTTCAGGACCGCTAGGGTCGTAATCATTAACTTGTACCTTATTGGTGCCTTCTACCCGAACACCACTTCGGGTGCTTTTCGGGGTGCCAAATCCGGGGTCCAGGAAGGCGAACCAACGGACATGACTTGTGTGTACGTTATGGTTTGTTTTTATTTGCTCTAATGTTATACGAATAGGTCATTTGTACGCAATACGCCCCGCAGAGCAGTCGACATGCATTGACCCAGCCCGAAAAGAACTATCATTATGTCATTCAGACATTGATGATCAGGACACGAACAGGGACGTGAGCAGCATTGACCTAAGCAGTGTTTTTTCCGAGCACCAGCGCCGCGCGCTGAGCAAGGAATCCCCTACCCCTATGTACTTTCAGCTGTACAACCTGCTGAAGGGCTGCATCGTGGACGGCACCTTCGAGGACGGAACCCGCTTGCCAACGGAGAAGCAACTGTCCGACGAGTTCAGTATTTCCCGCATCACGGCCAAGCGTTCACTGGATGAGCTGGCCGCTGACGGGCTGGTGGAACGCCGCCGCGGTAAGGGCACACACGTGACCTACCGCTATCAGCAGCAGCCGGTGCATGCACCCCTGACGGGCATGCTCCAGGAAATCGAGTCCATGGCGCTGAGCACCCGGGCCATTGTGCTCGACTGCGAGATGCTGCAGCCCCCACGCGCGATCCGGGACGAATTTGAGCTTGCCGGTGACGAAGCCCTGCTCTACCTGGCGCGCATCCGCGAACGCGACAACCTGCGCTTCGGCTACTACAAGAGCTGGACGCATGGTGTGCAGCTGCCGACGAACCCCAAGATTTTTGAGACCACACCGCGCTTGAAGTACTTCCGTGAAAATGGCCTGGAAATCACCCACGTCATGCAGACGATTCGCGCCGTGAGCGCCGCCGCTGATGCGGCCGACGCCCTTGGGGTCGACGTCGGCTCGCCCCTGCTTTCACTGAGGCGTCGCTCCTACAACCAGGTCGGACCCAGTGAGCGGCTTATGGATTACCTCGAGGTGTTCTACCACCCGGAGCGCTTTCAGTACCGGATGGACCTGACGCTCGACCCCTGAACCTCACGCGGGGTCAGGAGTAGGCAAAGCGCTCAGATCACCCCGCGGTCCTTGAGGGCTTCAATCACCTCGGCCTGAACGCGCATGAACCACGCGCGGTCCGGCACGCGGACTTCACCGTCTTCCAGTAAGCCATTCGCCGGATGCACCGGCGCACCCGCGTAGGTGGGCGCGTAGAGCTCCAGCCGCTGCCGCGCGAGCAGGTTGGTCATGGCCGGCTTGGCGCGGGCGGCGCGCAGCGTGTCGAGCTGAAGCTCGGCATTACCGGCCAGGGATTCACCACCAGCGGCCTCAGCCAGCACCCGTCCCTTGTGATCGACCACCTGGGAGTAGCCGTCCACGCAGAATTCCGGCAGGGCAATGTCCCGCACCCCCGCCGTGTTGGCGGACACCACGTACACCATGTTCTCGTAGGCCCGCGCCTGCTTGGCGATGTTTTTGGGCGTAACCAGATTGCTGCTGACTTCGCTCGAGGAGTGGCAGATGACCTCGGCACCCCGCAGCGCCAGGGCGCGGGTGATTTCGGGATAGAGAATTTCTTCCGACGCCACGCAGCCCAGACGTCCCAGCGCCGTGTCAGCAACGGGAAACAGGCCATCCGCGCCGTAGTGGTCCAGGTAGGCATCCAGCACGTCATGCGGGGTGGGGGCGAACATCGACACCAGGCGCCGGTAGCGCAGCACCACGTCACCGCTGTCATCAATGATGAACGAGGTCTGGAAGTACAGCGTCGGAAAATGCGGATCGTTTTCGTAGGCATTGCCGGCCAGGTAAACGCCATTGTCCTGGGCGATTTTGCCGAGGCGCTCATATTCCGGCCCGTCCGGATCGATGCAGGCCATGGCTTTCCACGCTTCGATGGACTCACCCATGGGAAAGCTGGTGAGAAAGTACTCCGGCAACACCACCAGGGCGGGGGCGGACCCGTCGAAGGCCGTGAGAAACAGCTTGCTGCCATGGACCCGGTCCGCGACGTGATCGATGCTGGCGTTGATGCGTGCCCGAGCGGCGGCCACATCCGCGCAGCGGTTCACCGCGAGGCAGTTCAACTGCAGGGCAAGTGCCGTGTACCGGTCCCGGGAACGGTTTTCCAATGCTTTCATGGCTTCACAGAAATGTTATATTCATATATGTTTAGGTCGTTTAGTGTGCCGCCCACTGTCGGTAGCCGCAAGAGAGTGACGGAGTAGCCTTTGACCCCGCCCCGCCTGGGCCCTGCCAATGCCGCGACGCTGGTCACGGCCAACCTGGACGAGTGTACCGCGATCTATGGCGCGTACCTTGACCTGCACGCCGGTCCTGTCGGGGCACTGAGTGAAACCAGCGCCGGTGAACTCGGCTGGCCTTCACTGGCGGGTACACGTTCGACCTGGCTCGCCAACGCCATCGGCGAACCGTGGCTGCGCGTGATCGAAGCGCCCAACGCCCGGCAAACCCGGCCCTTTGAACTCTACGGCTGGCTGTCCCTGGAAATCGCCGTCAAGGACGTGGACGCGCTCGGTACGCGGCTCGCTGACAGCCCCTTCGACATCATAGGGCCGCCGGCAGACCTGGCCATGAGCGACGCAATTCGTGCCATGCAGGTCATCGGACCCTGCGGCGAGGTGCTGTACCTCACGCAGGTGAAGCGTCCCCTGCCCCCCTTCGAGCTGCCCCAGGCCCGCTGTTCCGTGGACCGCCTCTTTATTCCCGTGATGATGACGCCGGACCGCGAGGCCAGCCTGGAACACTACAGCGCCCTGTCCGGCAACGAGGGGCTACGCTTCGAGACACAGATCACGGTGATCAGTGCCGCCCGCGGGCTCGAACGCGACCACGCACATCCCGTGGCGACGCTGCAGCTGACCGGCGAGACGCTGATTGAGATCGACGAGGTGGCCGGCCTTAACGCCCCTCCGGACAGCGACCTGCCGCCCACGGGCATCGCCCTGATTCATTTTCAACACCCGGACGCCACCCCCGGCGTCCACACCGGCCCGGCCGGTGAACGCTACCTGATCCAAACCCATTGAGAGGACGTTCCATGAAAACTCCCCTTCCCCAAGCCCTGACGCGTCGTTTGACGCTGGCCCTGACCCTGACCACCGCCCTCGGCGCGGGCAGCCTGGCGACCACCGCCAGCGCCGACGAGATCGACCTGATGACCCAGGAAGGCTCCGTGGCCGCCAACCGGAAGATTCAGTGCTCAACGGTCGACGAGAAGCCCGTGGTCTATGCCTGGTACGGCAAGGCCTACGCACGCGTGCCCGGTGAGCGGGACAAGCATCTGTTCAACCTCGACGGCATGAACATTCGCCAGTGCACCACCATCGAAGACCCTGAACGCGGTACCGGCTACCGCATGGTGTCCCGGGAAATCATGCTGTACCTGGACCCGCAGACGAACGAGGTCATGCGGACCTGGACCAACCCCTGGACCGACGCGGAGCTGACGCCGATCCACGTGGCCAACGACCCGGTAAACGGGCGGCCCAACTTCGGCCTGGACCGCGCCGGCAACCCCATGGGCGCGACGCTCATGGACATCAACGGCACCTGGCTGATGCCCTTTGAGGTACCGCTGTTCTACACGAACGTGCTCGGTGGCGATTACCAGAAGTACGTGGGCGGCACCTACCACGCCACGGAGATCTTCGACTTCAACGGCCAGATGGACGAACTGCTCGACGCAGACCTCGACACCGCCCATCCGGTGGTCTCCTGGGTGCGCATCTCCCAGTGGCTCCCGTGGATGGAGATGGGCGGACGCGCCGGCATCATGTACTTCAACGCCATGGGCAAAAAGCTTCAGTCCTTTGACGAACTGAGTGACACCATGAAGGCGGAAATCGCCGCCAACTACCCGGAGTACACGGCGCCGCCGCCCGTCGATGACACGCGTCCGAACGAGACGTCCTGGACCTTCATGAAGAAAATCCTCGACGAGCGCGAGGGTGAGGCGAAGCCGGCAGGCGGCCACTGATGACCCGTTACCGTTCGAAGCATCCGGGCCGCGGGCCCGGATTGCGTTCGGCCTTTGCGATTCTTTCTACCGGCGCCCTGCTCTGGGCCGGCCTGGCCACGGCAGCACCGGTGCCCGAGGAGGAACGGGTGCCCCTGGACCTGAGGCGCACGACGCTGGTGGTTGGGGACATGGAGCGTTCCCTGGCGTTCTACCGCGATGCGCTGGGTCTGACCGTTACCTATGACAACTGGGTGTACACCCCGCGAGAGGCCACCTCCGAGGAGGAAGCGGATATCGCCCGGCGCCTGGTCTTCCTGCAGGCCAACGACAGCTACGTGGGCGTGCTGGGTCTGCTGCAATACACCAAGCCGCTCAAGCCCGTGTTAGACCTCAAGGGCACGGCTTTTCATCAGGGCACGGCGGTGCTGATCTTCAATCTTGAAGAACTGGATCAGACCTTTGAGCGGGCCAGTGCCATCGAGGGCGTCACGGTGGTTACCGAGCCGCAGCTGGTGACCTACCCGTCCTACGACGGCAGCAGCACGATCAGTGTGAAGGTCAGCACGGTACAGGACCCGGACGGGTTCACCATCGAACTGAACCAGCTGCAGGAAGACATTCACTGACGCTCAAGCGGCGCCCACCGGCGCCGGTTTACCTGAGGTGTACCTGAGTAGACGAACCCGATCGCGTTGCATAAGCTTGCGGATGATTTCCTCTGTCACAGACTCATCCTGCCCAGCGTGCTCCACATCCGTCGAAATCTGATTCTGCTTCCGGTCCTTGCCTGCGCCATGGCGGCCCAAGGCACGACCACGAAGGCGTGCGGCCTGCACGATCCCACGCTGTTTGCCCGGGGGATGATGAACTTCATCTATCCAGAGTCGCTTCACGTCATCGGTGCCACCCAATCCGCGCAGCGAAGCGGTGAGCTTCCAGAACCCAGGCGCCCTTTACGACTGGAAGAAGGTTCACAGGCCTATGCCACGGATTCGGCCACCCGCCAGAAACGCGCCTTCGAACGTTCAGTCAACGCCCTCTATGCCCTGGGGCTGGAGATCGATGAGCGCCGCAGTGCCGACAACACCTCGGGCATCGCCATCGTGGTCCTCAACAGCATGATGTGGACACGCTATGCGCCCGAGTACACGGATGTTCAGCAAGGCCTGCACGTTCGAGGGCCAGAAGCGGACGACATCGTGCTGGTCACGGACCAGGTCGTCGTTGAGGCCATCCGCGATGGCTTGCTGACCGTGGATCGGGCCGTGAAACTCGGTGTCATCAAACCGTATCGACAAAAGCAGGAAGACGCCGCCCTGCTCGCACAAATCGGCAGTATCGGCGCGCACCCGCTGGCGGACACAGCACTCTCCATCGACCGCTTCGATGCAGCGACATCCACCTGGGGCCCCATTGATCCTTTGCGCAGCACCGACTGACCCGTAGACGGGCGTGGCCTGACGGCTGGCCTCAGGCTAAGGACTTGCGCCGCGCAGGAGCCGCGGCAAGCACCAGCGCATCACGCATCGCATTCGCCCGCGCCTCCTCGAGCCCCTGCCACCACGCGTCGATCCAGAACGCCAGCAGGATCGACACCACGATCATCGCCGGTT
>JBCDHO010000099.1:0-8193 GCA_038749855.1 Pseudomonadota bacterium | reverse complement strand
GGAACGGCGGCCTGGCTCGAGGGACGGCACGTTGACTTCCATCTTCACCTGAGGGCAGGCCAGTCGGGTGACCGCGAACGGCTGGAGCGCATGCTGCGTGGTCGCGCACTTGGGCTGGTGCTGGGCGCCGGTGCTGTTCGTGGCCTGGCGGAGCTGGGTGTGTACAAGGCCATGGTAGAACTGGGTATAAAGGCCGATTGGATTGGCGGTTCAAGCATCGGCTCCATTGTCGGTGGCGCCATCGCTCGGGACTGGACACCGGAACACGCCATTGCGATGGCGCGTGAGTCGTTTGTTGAAGGTAAACCCTTCAGTGATTACACGGTGCCAGTGATTTCCCTGATCAAGGGTCGCCGCATGGTGCGCCTGCTGCGTAAACACCTCGATGTAGACATCGAAGACCTTCCGATTCCCTATTTTGCCGTGTCAAGTCGTCTCGACCAGGGCGAGGTCCACGTCCACGAGAACGGCAACCTGGTGGAGGCGCTGCGCGCCAGCGCGGCGCTGCCCGGCGTGCTGCCACCGGCGGTTGTCAACGAAGAACTGGTCGTTGATGGCGCGGTGCTCAACAACCTGCCCGTTGACGTGATGTTGCGTAAGCCCGTGGGCAATATCGTTGCCGTGGATGTTTCTTTCCGCGGTACGCGAAAGGTCGAATTCGACGAGACACCGAGTTCCTGGGCGGTCCTTCGCAGCCGCTGGTTGCCCTTTACCCAACGCCATCGCGTACCGGGGCTGGCGACCCTGATCCTACGTTCAACGGAGATTGGAACGCTGCTGCAGGCGCGTCAGCGTGGTGCGGCGGCTGACCTGCTGATTACGCCGGAGGTTCGACAGTTTGGCATGACCGATGTGCGCGCCTTTGATGACATTGTTCAGGTCGGCTATGAAACAGGGCTTGAATCCCTGCGTGCCTGGCTGGGCAGCGACGAGGATGTGCCCGCTCAGCTCAGCGACTTGCCGAGGTAGTATTTGAGGCGCTGCAGTTTTTCAGGCGTCATTTCTCCGAACATTCCCCGTGCCGTTTCGGGCATGTGGGCCATTGGATCGCCGTTGGTTTCGAAGACGTAGTGGTCGAAGACCGTTTTCCAGGCAGCGCGCTCATGGTCCGGCAAGCCTCGAATCGAGAGCAGCGAGTGCATGAGCGTAATCATCGGTGTGAACAGGTGCGACGGTGCGTCACGCCACCAGAAATTCATCATGGCCCCGAAGTCGTCGAGGGTCTCCACGTGGTGGAACCAGAGACTGGGGACATAGAGTGCGTCACCGGGCTCGAGGTCGGCGATGAGCGCATGCTCAAGAGCGTCGCGAAAGCGGGGATGACGCTCGAAATCCGGCGCCAGGAAATCCACCAGGCTGACTGGTTGGCCGGCGAGCGTACGGTCCAGGGGGCCCACGTAGAGATTCGCCAGCTGGTCGATTGGCAGCAGGATGAAGCGGCGACGACCGCGCAGCACGCAGGCGAGGTTCTGCGGGAGATCGAAATGGGCCGCCGTCCTGCTTCGATTGCCAATCCACAACGACACCAGCTGTTCCATGGCCGGTTCAAGCAGGCCATGATCATGACTGCTCGCCAGTGCCGGTGCGTTCTGAGGCACCTGGATGGCGCCGGCATAAAGGTGTGGCGCAGGTGATTGATCACTGGCTGCGCTTACCCGCTCCAGGAATTCACCGAAGCTGGCCTCGCGCCGCTCGAAGTTGAGGCCGAGCAGATCCTCGCTGTAGAAAAAGCGCCCGCCCATGGCGGGCAGACCCTCGAAGAAGCGCACAGGCGCGTCGGTGGCGTCTCTGAGCAGGACCTCGCAGAGCGCATCGCTGGAGGTTTGCCCCGCCCGCACGAGCGGCCAGTTGGCCACCTGGCCGCGCAGGATCACGGGCTGATCGCCGCCGCGGATGTCGGCGGCGAATCGTTCGCGGGTAATCGGCGAGGACGCCCGCACCCGGGCAGCATCCTGCCACAATGGATGGTCGAGGCTGGAGGGCACGGGGCCGTGGAGAGCGGGGGTATTCATGGCCGGGCATGATACCGGGAGCAGGGTGACGGTGCAGGCTTGCTACAATCGCAGCATGCACACGCCAAATCGAATCCCGCCAGTCGTCGGGCGGTCCCATACTGCGCTCTTCCACACCGTAACGATGGTGCACGCGGTCCTGTTGCTGCTGTTACTGGCGCCCGCCGTCGTTGCCGATGATCGCCTTGAGCTTCAAGACCTGCTGGATGAGTTTTTAAGTCATGTTGACGACCCGGCCATGCATGAGCGCTTTTGGGACGATGCGCTGGTGTATACCTCCTCAAGCGGCGCGCGTTTCGGTAAGGCGGACATACTGGCGGGCATGCAGGCCGATTCCTCGGACGCCGCGGCGGGTGAGGGGCAGGACAGCACGGGAGGGGACGCCGCAGCAGCGGGAACACCCGTTACCCGTTATGAAGCGGAGGATGTACAGGTTGCGCTCTACGGCGAAAGTGCCGTGGTGGCGTTCCGGCTGGTGGCCCTGACCACGGATGGAGCGACGGCGGACCCACCGGACCGGGACGAGTATTTCAATACCGGGACCTTCCTGCGCCGCGGTGACGGTTGGCGCGTCGTGGCCTGGCAGGCCACCCGAATACCCGTGGAAAACGACTAGCGGTTAGGCCTTCGCCTTACGCGCTCTGCTGCGCCGTGCGAGGCGGCGCCCCCACTGCTGCATATCCCGAAAAATGAGCAGGAAAAGGGCGACGGCCAGTACCGAGGCGCCGAGGCTCCAGGCTGTCAGCGCAGCCCGTTCGTGAACCAGGGTCCAGCCGAACTGGAGCACGCAAAGCAGGGAGACGAAAACCAGCGTCGGTCGACGTCCGATCCGATTGACCACCAGGGCGCCGAGCGGCGCGCCCAGGGCAACAACCGGCGCCGCCGCCAGCCACTGTTCGAATGTGCCCGGTGCAAAGCTGCCGGTGAGCAGCTTGACCGCGACCCCGACCAATGAGGTGAACGCCATAAGTACGATAGACGTAGGAATGGCGATTTTCAGGTCGGCGTGGCACAGCAGGACGAGCACCATGTACAGCATCATGTCGATGCCCACACCCGTGATGCTGGCGATGGTCAGCCCGCCAAGGAAACCCACCAGAAAACCCGCCCGTCGGTCAAATGCCGCCTGAACCGGTGTCATACCGTCGTAGGCGCAAATCTCGTTGATGGAACGCAAGTGAAGGAGCCCAAAGCTGCACCAGAGCGCAGCAAACAGGAGCTTGATGAACAGGTCGCCCGCAAGCGGCGCCACAAAGAGGATGCCCAGCGGCGTGCCAAGCAGGGTACCAATGAGGGCGGCGCGCAGCATGGGCCACTCAAGGGGAATCCGCTTGCAAAGAATGTAGAGGCTGGCGCTGCTCATGCCGACGGCTTGTACGGCGAAGCTGAAATCGCGGCCGAGCGTCGCCGGCATATCGAGCAGGAGCACAAGGACGGGGAAGCCTACGGTGCCCCCGCCCATGGGTGTCGACCCAGCAACATAGGAACCGGCTGCCATGGCGACCGCAATTGGCCAGTGGGTCGCAAGCGTCGACAGGTGGTTGCCGAGCAGCACCACGGCAAGCCAGCCCGTGTAAAACAGGAAAAGCCAGATCAGGAAAGGGAGAAGCGGGCGGCGCCGCTGGGTGGCGTTCATGGCGCGGCATTGTACGGACGCGCCCGTGAAGCGGAAAGTGTGTTGTTGAGCCGTCCCCGCAGGGAGGCACTACGTGGTGTCGTTCGGAATCAGCCGGCCCGGTCGCACTGCTGCGCCGCTTTTGCGCTCGCGGACAGAGTGGTGCGTTCTCGCTCAGCGTTTACGGGCTCAGTAGACGGTGTCGTCAGGCTGGCCGCTGTCGACAGGGTCACCAGGAACAGTCCACTGGCCAGTAGCCGTCCGCGTGTTTTTGCTTTCAGGGGTCGCATTCTCATGGGCATTGCCTCCTCGCTTATTCCCTATGACGCACGCGACAGCCAAAAGGTTACACTCGCGCCATGACTGACCCGTTTCCGCAGCGTATTGTCTGCCTCACGGAAGAAACCACCGAGTGGCTTTACCTGCTGGGGGAGGAACATCGCATCGTCGGTATTTCCGGGTTTACCGTGCGGCCACCCCGGGCCCGCAAGGAAAAGCCAAAGGTGTCTGCGTTCACGTCGGCGAAGATCGATCGCATCGTCGATCTGGAACCGGACCTGGTCCTGGGTTTTTCCGACCTCCAGGCGGACATTGCGGCGGACCTCATTCGCCGCGGCATCGACGTCCATGTGTTCAACCAGCGTTCCATCGAGCAGATCCTGGCGATGCTGGTGCAACTGGGGGCGTTGGTGGGCGCTGGCGAACGTGCACTCCAGTGGGTCGAGGACTGGCGACGGCGGGCCGAGGCATTACGCGCGGACCTCCCGGCACGGGAAGCGCGGCCGTGGGTGTACTTCGAGGAGTGGGATGACCCCCTGATCAGCGGTATTCGCTGGGTTTCCGAGCTTGTCGAGTTGGCCGGGGGTCGAGACTGCTTTCCGGAACTCGCCCGGGAATCACTGGGAAAGAACCGCATCATCGCCGATCCGGCCGAGGTATTGGCGCGTTCACCGGATGTAATCGTTGGTTCCTGGTGTGGAAAGAAATTTCGCCCCGAGAAGGTAGCGGCCCGGCCGGGCTGGGACGCTCTTCCCGCGATACGAGACGAGGCCATCCACGAGGTCAAGTCCGCGCTGATCCTCCAGCCTGGCCCCGCGGCGCTAACCGAAGGGCTCGACGAACTCGTGACCATCATCAAGGCCTGGCACGCCCGTCCCAGGGCGTAAGCGCCTCATTTCGATACTCGTTCCCCGGGGCGGCTCGGCGGTCGCCTTTGCCGCCTGGCGAGTAAGCGCTCCGCTTTCACCAACCTTTTTTACGCTGGCGCGTAATGCGGATAAGCCACAACGATCTGCCGGAGCATTCGTTTATGACACGACGCACCGTAACGCCCTTGCAGCGGTCCTTTCGCAAACGCCAGCAACCGCCTTCCAAGCGTGCTGCATCGATACCGTCACACCAGGCGATTCCCCATGAATGCACCCAGCTGCGTGAGCGGCTCGGCGATCAGCACCGAGCGCTTCACCATACGGGCTTGCGTTCCGTGGGCCTGGGGCGTCGCCGCCGGTGAAGCTCGTGTTTGACATGGGGCACTTGCTTCACCCGCCTTTTCCGCCGGATGACCGATTTCGCCACCCGCGCATTCGCTGCGCCAAGACTGTCCGCATTGCGGACCCTGGGGGGAGCCGCGCCTGAGGAAGGTGCGGCTTAAGAAGGGGGGAACGGGGCCCGCACGCGCGGGCCCGTTCTTCTTTGGCCAGTCGTTTACCCGCCCTTCTTGTCCCGCCTTTCACAGTGGGTTTTTCGACGCCTGTGCATCATGCGAGGTGGTTGACCGCTGCCAGCATGAGTGGCTGAATAGCACGGCACTTTTTTCTGCGGTGAGACTCAAAGCACCGTTACCTTCCGGAACCGAAAAAGCGTGAGCAAACCGTTGGTCATTCAACAGGCATCTTTCCTGCGGCTCGTCGCCGCGTTCGGGCTGCTCTGCCTGTTGCCCTGGCTGGCGGGTTGTGCCGGGACGGCTCGGGGTGTTGAGCGTTCCGTTTACCAGGCGTCGCCAGCGCTTTCTGCCCCAACCGCACCCCCAGCGCTGGATTCCTCGGCTCAGGTGGTCATCCGCTACCCGGCGATGATTCACGCGGAGGCGGAGTCGCTTTATGTCAGTTCCTTTGCGGTTCAGGCGATCGGCGGCACGGTCCCGTACACGCAGTTTGCGAAACCGCAAACCGCACGCATTGCGCAGTCCGTCATCTCGAAATCCAGTTTCTATGCGATGACGCTGTACCGGGAACTGCAGGAACGCTTGCCACCCGGACGGGTCCTGTTGTCACCGCACATCATTCTCTGGAGTGAGGCCCGCGGACTGCACAGCCGTCCTATCCTGGCGTCAGAGCAGGTGCCTGCCGTGCTTACCATCGATTTCAGCGTTTACTCCTTCCCGGACGTCAACGAGATGATGGATGAGCCGCCGGTGACCTTTGGTGACCTGGTGACGCCGCTGGTTGTGGTCAAGAGCAGTCGCTGGGCCCGGCCCGCCCTCAACGGTCTGCTGTTGTCGAGTGATCCCCTGCTGGGGGCTGCCTCCCGGCAGGCGGAAGACGAAGTGACTCAGCAGCTCGCAGAGCGGTTGGGAGGTGTTCCTGAAACCGTGGACGATTCCCTGGAGTTTATCGCTTTTCTTGCCGAGCGCGATGCGCCGAGCCTGACCATGCCGACGCGCGCACCCGGTTCCCGCGCCTCGTCTAGGGTCGCGATCGAAGCGTATCCGGTCGAGAAAATCCAGATGGACCCGGAGCTTGTGGCTCTGATCGAGACCGGCAGCGTGCGGGATCCCTTCGCCGATAATTTTGCCGAGGGTGCGGCGGACCGGGTGCTCGAACTGTTGAATGACATCGACCATGAGCGCGCGACGTTTTTCGCCCGTCAAAGCGCACTTGCGCGCTTCGATCCCGAGCTGGCCTCGGTGTTCTTTCTGCAGTCAGAGGATGAAAGTGTCCGTGCCCGTTTGCAGCTGGCCGACGCCTTACTCGCAGCAGAGCGGGAGTTTCTCGCAGCGCAGTCCGACAGCATTTACGCAGGCACCTATACGGGGGACTTCGGTGTTCGCATGCGCAAGATTATTGCGGCGGAGTATCGAATGCTCGAGGAGCGACGGCGTCTGGCGCGCCGACAAAACGTGACCACCGCTGTTGCGGCCCTCGCCCTTGCCGGTTCCGTCTACGGCGCCACTGTGACCACGACTGCCAGCGCTGCGGCTGTTGCGACCTTTTCCGGCGTTTCCCTGCTGGGCTCCATGTGGGCACTGAACCAGTCCCTGGATGCCCGTTCGGAGTCCGAAGAGGTCAGTGAGTATTTTATCGCCCGCATGGCGCCAACCTTCGAACGGCAAATGTCTGTGCAAACCGAGTGGCTTGAGTCGAAGGAGCTGATTACGGCGCGGGGGTTTGCCGAGTTTCGCAATAAGACGCTCACCCTGTACCAGTCTCGGGTTCGCTCCCTGGCCGTCAGCAGTGCGGACCGCTGCCGCTTCCGTCACCCGGATATTGACGACCGTGGTCGCTGGTACGGTGAATGCCGGGCCGGCGAGGCGGTCGGCCGTGGTTACGGTGTCGTCGGTGATGCGGCCGGGGCCCTTGTGGAATATGTCGGTGAGGCCCGCGATGGCAGTGCCAACGGGACAGGCGCAATGATCGTCCGTACACCGGGGCAGCCTGGAGCTACCTATTATGAAGGCCGTTTTCTTGATGGTCTTCCTGATGGCTCCGTGCGGGTTGAGGCGCCGGGTGTCGCACCACGCTGGCGCCTGTATGCCGCAGGAACGGATCAGGGCAGGGCGGAACCCGGAACGCTTAACAGTTTCGGCTTCATTGGAGACGCAACAGCGACGCGGGTGCTTAACCCGTGAGCCGGCCACCGCAGGCGCTCCGGCGCCTTGGCTTGCTTGCGCTGGGTGTGGGGGTATTGGCTGTTGCGGTTCCGGCGCCGGCGCAGCCAATCTCGGAACCCGATGCTGCGTTAACGCTGGATCTCGCTGCGCTGGACAGCCTGACCGCGGAAGAGCGCTATCGACAGCTATCGCTCATGCTGCTGGTCACGGCCGGGGTGGATCAGCCGCTGTATGACGTGGTCGCCCGGGCGGTCGGCCTGACCGCGGGTCAGTCGACGATAGGCGCCTTTGATCCGTCACGCTATACCGCGCCGCTCGCCCGCATTGTTGACCAGGCATCACTGCTGGCCGGCGCGGAGCGGCTGTTCGCCTTCTCCCTGGCCAACCGAAGCGCATTGCGCGCACGGCTCGACGCCCTCGAGGCTTCATCCGAGGCGGCGGCGTTCAGGGATACTCAGGCGGGCATGACCGAGGATACGATCCTCATTCGTACGGCCATTGCAGACAGCCTGTCGGCCGCCGGGCTCGACGAAGCAGGGCATAGGGCCGAGCGCCGTTACCGTGAGCAGACCGTCGTGCTGCGTAACGCGCTTGAATATGTTGAGTTTAAGGTTGAGCTTGACCGTTTGACGGAGCAGGCCATTGCCTCGGTTGGCGGCAAACTGGATGCGTATCAACGGATGTTCGACGTGGAGACCAACACGGGGGTGCTGGATCGGCGCATTCGGTCCGCTGAG
>JBCDHO010000098.1:0-8198 GCA_038749855.1 Pseudomonadota bacterium | reverse complement strand
CGCCAGCCGCCACGCGGAACGCCGCGAAGCCGCGGGTGAAACGGCTCCGGAGGCTGAGCGCCGCTCAAACGCCGCTTAGGCCGCGCGCGAGAGGAGATAAGCGCCAGGAAAGACCGGCATCAGAAAAGAGCAATGCCACACGAGACCGAGACCACACAAGACCAATACTGGGAAGAGATCAGGCACATGAAAACGACAGAGACGATCTGGCACAACGGGGCCTATAAGCCCTGGGCCGAGGCCACCACGCACGTTTTGACCCACGCGCTTCATTACGGGTCGAGCGTTTTCGAGGGCATTCGCGTGTATGAGAAGGCGGGCAAGCCCGTGGGGTTTCGGCTGCGCGAGCACATGCAGCGGCTGTTTGACTCGGCCAAGGTCTACCGCATCGAGATTCCCTACACGCTGGACGAGCTGCTGGGTGCCTGCCATGGCGTGGTGAGTCGCAACGGTCTCGCCAGTGCCTACCTGCGACCCATCGCCTACCGGGGCTATGGTTCTATCGGCCTCGCGCCCAAGGGTGACGTGCCCGTCGAGGTGGCCGTGGCAGCCATCGAATGGGGCGCCTACCTGGGCGAGGAAGCGCGGGAGAACGGCGCGCGCGTGTGCGTCAGCAGCTGGCAACGTGTTGCCCCCAACACGATTCCCGCCGGCGTCAAAGCCGGTGGCACCTACCTCTCGAGCCAGCTCATCAGCCTTGAGGCCCATCGCCTCGGCTACGATGAAGGGCTCGGCCTGGCGGCAGACGGCACCCTGAGCGAAGGGGCCGGAGAAAACCTGTTCCTGATCAAGAACGGCGTGCTGATAACGCCGCCGCAGGCCAGCAGCATCCTGGCGGGCATTACCCGGGATACGGTGATTCGCCTGGCCCACGCAATGGGCTATGAGGTCCGCGAGCAGGCGCTGTCTCGCGAGGCCCTGTACACGGCGGATGAGCTGTTTTTGACGGGCACCGCGGCCGAAATCACGCCGGTCGCCTCGGTGGACGACCTGGCCATTGGGTCCGGGCGGCGCGGCACCATCACCGAGCGTATCCAGTCGGCGTTTTTCGGCCTCTTTACCGGTGAAACGGAAGACCACTTTGGCTGGCTGGAACCGATCGAGCCAGATGGCACGGCGGCCGGCAAGGTGGCGAGCGCGTCATGAGTGGCGAGGCTACGGGCTCGGGTCCGGTAAACGATGGGGTAACGGACACCGCCTCGACGGACACCCCGAAGACGCTGTTCGATAAGCTCTGGGCAGCGCATCTTGTTCGCCAGGAAAGTGACGATACGCCGGCCGTGCTGTTCATCGATTTGCACCTGGTGCACGAGGTGACCAGCCCTCAGGGCTTCGACACGCTGCGTGCCCGGGGCATTCCAGTGCGCCGGCCGGATCTCACACTGGCGACACTGGACCACTCCACGCCGACCACGCCACCGGACGCGCGGGGCGAGCGGCACTATTACACGGACCAGGCGCGTCGGCAGGTTGAGCAGCTGGAGTCCAACTGCGCCGAGTTTGGTGTGCGTCTGGAGGGCTGGGACAGTGCCCAGCGCGGCGTGGTCCACGTAATGGGCCCGGAAATCGGTGCCACCCAGCCGGGCATGACGGTGGTCTGTGGCGACTCACACACAGCCACGCACGGGGCCTTCGGGGCGCTGGCCTTTGGCATCGGCACGACCGAGGTCGGTTATGTGCTGGCCACCCAGTGCCTTCTGCAACGCAAGCCGAAGGCCATGCGCATTACCGTCGAGGGCGAACTGGGTCCGGGCGTCGGCGCTAAGGACCTGATCCTGCACATCATTAACACGATCGGCGTGAACGGCGGTACGGGACACGTGATCGAATACGCCGGTCCGGCCATAGAAGCTCTGTCCATGGAACAGCGCATGACCGTATGCAATATGTCCATCGAGGCGGGCGCCCGGGCGGGGATGATTGCGCCGGACGAGAAGACCATCGAATACCTGCGTGGCCGTCCCCTGTGTCCTCAGGGCGAGGCCTTCGACACGGCGGCTGCGCACTGGTTGACGCTGCGCAGTGACGCACACGCCCGGTTTGACCGCGAAGTCCACATCGACGCATCGCGCATCGGGCCCACCCTGACCTGGGGTATCGACCCCGGCATGTCCGTTCCAATCGGGACCGCGGTTCCTGAAGGTGGTGCCGCCGGCACGGACCGGGCCCTGGCCTATATGGGCCTGGACGGTGGGCAGGCCATCGCCGGTCATCCGGTGGACATCGTATTCGTCGGCAGCTGTACGAACGGCCGTATCACGGACCTGCGTGAGGTCGCCTCCGTCCTCCAGGGCCGCGAGGTGGCGTCCCACACGCGCATGCTGGTGGTACCCGGCTCCGAAGCGGTCCGCCGGCAGGCCGAGGAAGAGGGCCTGCACGATGTGTTTCTCAGCGCCGGGGCCGAGTGGCGTGAGCCGGGCTGTTCCATGTGCCTGGCCATGAACGGGGATCTGGTTCCGTCGGGAAAAACCGCCGTGAGCACGTCCAACCGGAATTTCGAAGGACGCCAGGGCCCCGGCTCCCGTACGCACCTGGCCAGCCCGCTGACCGCGGCGGCCTGTGCCGTGGCCGGGCGCGTGGTTGATCCCCGGGACTACCTGGGTGGCTCGCCCCTGGGCGGTAAGCCCAGCGGCCATGATCCGGGGGGGCATACACCGGCGGGCGATTCATCCCGGGGCAATTCACCTCGGGGCGCTTCACCTCAGGGCGAGTCACCTCAGGGCGATTCACCGCGGGAGGCCGCCTGATGGACGCGTTTACGACCCTGACCGGCAAGGTGCTGGTGCTGCCCGAAGAAAACATCGACACGGACCAGATCATTCCCGGCCGCTTCCTGACGGTCACCAGCTTCGACGGCATTGGCGATCATGCTTTTGCCGACTGGCGCTACGACGGCGACGGTCAGCCCATCCACGACTGCGTCCTTAATGACCCGCGGGCGGCGCAAAGCCCGGTTCTCGTGGCTGGCCGGAACTTCGGCTGTGGTTCCTCGCGTGAGCATGCGCCAAGGGCGCTGCTGGGTTTTGGCTTCCGGGTGGTGATTTCCTCGGAGATTGCGGATATCTTCCGCAACAATTCGCAGAACGTTGGTCTGCTGCCCGTGGTGCTCGATGAAGCCGTGCACCGTGAGCTGATGGCCATGGACGGCACCGAGTTGACCGTGGACCTCGAGGCCTGCGTGGTGATCACGCCCGACGGCCAGCGGCACGGTTTCGACATCGACGGCTTCGCCCGCTACTGTCTGCTCAACGGCATGGACCGGCTGGATTTTCTGCTGGCCCAGGACGACGCCATAACAACGTACGAGCAAGGGCAACGAGGAACACCATGAACGCAAATATCCTGCTGCTCCCGGGGGACGGCATTGGCCCGGAGGTCACGAAACAGGCGGAAAAGCTCATCAGCGCCGTGGCCGACATCCACGGCCTTAAGCTTACGATCGCGGAAGCACTGATCGGTGGTGCTGCGCTGGACGCGACCGGCGAGCCACTGCCGGAAGACACGCTGACCAAGTGCCGGGACGCGGATGCGGTCGTCCTGGGCGCCGTCGGCGGCCCCCAGTGGGACAATCCTGATGCGAGCAAGCGTCCGGAGCAAGGACTGCTGGACCTGCGCAAGGAACTGAAGCTGTTTGCCAACCTGCGTCCGGTGCGCCTGCACCCCTCGCTGGCGCATATCAGCCCGCTGAAGCCCGAGAAACTCGAAAACGTCGACATGATGGTGGTCCGGGAGCTCACCGGCGGCAGCTACTTCGGCGCCAAGACGCTCGAGGAAGACTCGGCCTCGGACGATTACCGCTACACGCGCCGGGAGATCGAGCGCGTCGTGGCCCTGGCGGCGGATATGGCCCGCAGCCGCTACGGCCGGGTCACGATGATCGACAAGGCCAACGTGCTGGCGACCTCGCGCCTGTGGAGACGCGTTGCCGGGGAGCTCATGGCGAGCCGCTACCCGGATGTGGCCTACGAGACGCTGCTGGTGGACTCGGCGGCCATGCACATCATCACCAACCCCTCGCGCTTCAACGTGATCGTGACGGAAAACATGTTCGGTGACATTCTCACAGACGAGGCGTCGGTGCTGGTGGGGTCCATGGGGATGCTGCCATCGGCGTCGCTCGGTGAGGGCAAGGCCGGACTGTACGAGCCGATTCACGGTTCTGCGCCAGACATTGCCGGCCGCGGGCTTGCCAACCCCTTCGGCATGCTGGCGTCCGTCGGCATGATGTTCGAATACAGCCTTGGCCTGCGCGAGGTGGCTCGGCAGATCGAGCTGGCCATCTGGAATGCCGTGTCCTCCGGCGAGTGTACGCTCGATATCGGGGGCAACCTGCGCACGGACGAGGCGGCGGACGCGGTCATTGCGCGCCTGGGCGAAATCCACACGGAAAAGGTGGCCTTCATCTGAGGGCCGCCTGAACGCCGCACGGAATCGCGCGCGACCCAAGGGTCACTCAGACACCATGAACGGGCTGCCTCAGCATTACCTGCAACGCGCGCTGCGTGCGCAGGTCTACGACGTGGCCCGACGCACGCCCCTGGACCCGGCGCCCAGGCTCTCTGAACGGATCGGCGTTGCGTTGCTGCTTAAGCGCGAGGACCTCCAGCCCACCTTCTCCTTCAAGCTGCGCGGGGCGTACAACTGCATTCACCAGCTCGATGATGCGGCCCGGGCGCGCGGCGTGGTGGCGGCTTCGGCGGGCAATCATGCGCAGGGCGTCGCGCTGGCGGCACGGGAGCTCGGTGTGGCCGCGCGCATCTTCATGCCCCGCACCACGCCGGACATCAAGGTCCAGGCCGTGGCTGCGCTGGGCGCCGAAATCGTTCAGACCGGCGACGATTTTGATGCAGCCTGCGCCGCAGCAATAGCGGACGCCGAAGCCAACGGCGCCCGCTTTATTCATCCCTTCGACGACGAGGACGTCATTGCTGGGCAGGGCACGATCGGCGTCGAAATCACCCAGCAGCTCCCCGAGCCACCGGACGTGGTGTTCGTGTGTGTCGGCGGCGGTGGCATGGCCGCCGGCATGGCCGCGACCATCAAGGCCATCTGTCCGGAAACGAAGCTCATCGGCGTCGAGCCTGAAGATGCTGCGAGCATGAAGGCGGCCTTCGAGGCGGGTAAACCCGTGGACATCGGCGCCACCGGCATGTTCGCCGATGGCGTGGCCGTGCGGCAGGTTGGTCAGACCACCTTCGATCTTTGCCGGGCGCTCCTCGACGATGTGATCACCGTCAGCGTGGACGAGGTCTGCACGGCGGTGCGGCTGGTCTTCGAAGAGGTGCGCGCCGTGCCCGAGCCGGCCGGTGCACTCGCCGTGGCCGGCGCCGTGGCGTGGGCAAAAGTGAACCCTGAAGCCGTGCGCCCTGACGCACGCTGGGTGAGCGTCGTGAGCGGCGCCAACGTGAACTTCGACCGGCTCGGCCACGTGGTTGAGCGCTGTGCCCTCGGTGATGGCACCGAGGCCCTGTTGGCCGTGACCATTCCCGAGCGGGCGGGCAGCTTTCTCGAGTTCTGCCGCATGCTGGGCCAGTCCTCGGTGACCGAATTCAACTACCGCCACAACGGCACCCCGAATGCGCGGGTCTTCGTGGGTGTGCGGCTCCGTGAGCCGGCAAGCCTGTTGGCGACGCACCTGGAAGATGCCGGCTATGCGGTCACGGATCTGACCGGAAACGAGGTGGCCAAGCTGCACCTGCGTCACCTGGTGGGTGGCGGCCTGCCCGTGGAATCGCGCGAGGTGCTGTATCGCTTCGAGTTTCCCGAGCGTCCCGGTGCGCTGCTTGAGTTCCTGACCGTGTTGGCCGGGCGCTGGAGCATCAGCCTGTTCCATTACCGCAACCATGGCGCGGCGCAAGGCCGTGTGCTGGCCGGCTTCCTGGTGCCTGCCGGTGACGACGAAGCCTTCGCGACCTTCCTGACCGAAACCGGCTACGTTCACGTGGACGAGAGCCGCAACCCCGCCTACCGTGAATTCCTGGTATCCAATCGGACGGCCGATTCGGAAAAGCGGTCATTGCGGGCCTGAATTCGCGAGGCAGGCCTGTCGGAGCACCCACACGCCCTGGCCCAACGTTGAGCGATGGAAAAAAGTCCTTACCGCTTAACCCCGGCCGGTTCTCTGCTACGTTGTAAGGATTAGCCAACACACAGGAAGCTCTGCAGTGATGAACAGGAAATTGATCGCAGTTGCCACGCTGGCACTGATTTTGAGCGGCTGCGGCGCCGGGGACTCCGCCGAGGAGACGCCGACGGCCTCGGCTGAGCCCGTCACGGAGACGGCAACACCGCCCGCCGCCGAGCCGGAAGCCGGACCGGACGAATCGATGAACGAGGAACAGGCAATGAGCGCAGAAGTGACCGCGGGGCCCTCGGGCGAATGGCGCGTCGAAGACATTCTCGGTGGCGGCGTGATCGACCGATCCGAGGCCAGCGTCGTATTCCCGGAACCGGGACGCATTGCGGGAAGCACCGGGTGCAACCGCTACACGGGTGGCTATGAGCTGGAGGGCGACATGCTGAAGCTTGGCCCCATGGCGGGCACGATGATGGCCTGCCCGGACGAGCTTATGGCCCAGGAGCGACGCTTTTTCGAGGCCATGGAGCAGGTCGTCAGCTGGCACGTCGACCCGGAAACAGACCTTCTGCACCTGCGCAATGCGGAAGGCGAGACGGTCATACGGGCCTCGCGCATGGTGGCCGAGACCGAAGCGTCAATGTAGCTGCGGGGGACAAGGTCCAGCGCGCCCGAGGCTCGATGGCTTGGGTCGTTACGCAAAAAAGCCCGCCGTTCGGCGGGCTTTTTCGTGAGCTGAGGCGTCAGCCAGGGCGCGTCCCGGGCCGTGGCCTTCCGGCATGTCCCGGGCGCGCCGCCGGGGACGCGTCCATTCACTCGCTGCTGGTGCCTGCACCAGCAGCGGCAGCCGGGGCTTCCTCTTCGATGACGTTGCCGTCTTCGTCGAGGCGCACGATGGGCATGCCCAGCGCTTCGAGGTCTTCGCGAACCTCGGCCTCGTCGCCGACCACCACGATAGCGAGGTTCTCCGGCTCGAGGGTTTCGCTGATGATGCGGTTGAGCGTTTCCCGATCGGTTTCCGCAAGAATGGCGTTCTGCTGCGTGCGGTAATCCAGGGGCAGGTCGTAACGCAGGATGTTGCTCAGCAGGCCCAGCTTGGCACCCGGGGTCTCATAGCGACGCGCGTCGGTCTGGCCGATGGCAGAGCGCATGAAATTGAACTCCTCCTCGGTCATCCCTTCGGCGTCATATGTTTCCAGCTCCATGAGCACTTCCTGCAGGGCCGCTGCGGTGGCATCGGCCTGAATCTCGGAGCTGAAGACGTGGGTGCCGCTTTCCGGGTCGCCGGACATGAAGGTCCGCGCCCCGTAGGTGTAGCCCTTGTCTTCGCGTAGGTTCAGGTTGATGCGGCTGGAGAAGTTGCCGCCGAGCGGAAAGTTCGCCAGTGAAGCCCGGTAGTAGTCACCCAGGGCGTCGTAGGGCAGGGCGTGCTGGCCCGTACGCAGCGTGGACTGGGCAGCGTCTTCCTTGTTCACCAGGTAGACCGTCCGACCTTCGATCTTCGGCTCGGTCATGGCCAGCGCGGCGCGGATGGGCTCCTGCACCTCCAGCTGTGCGAGCCCGTCAACCGCGGTGATGATGCGCTCCTGCGGCAGGCTGCTGCTGACGGTCACACCGGTCAGGTGCTGGGGGAAGTGGGCGCCGTAGTAGTCCTTGACGTCCTCCAGCGTGATGTTTTCCACCGTGCTCGGCAAGCCGCTGATCGGGTAGGACAGCGGGTGCTCAGCACCGCGCATGACCGCACCGAAAGCGCGTGATGCGAGACCGCTCGGGCTCTTGCGCTGCTGCTGGAGCGCCTCGATGGTCTGCTGCTTCACGCGGGCAAAGTCTTCCTCGGTCATGGCCGGCTGCTGAATACGCTCAAGCATCAGCGGCATGGCCTCGTCCAGGTGCTTGGCGAGCACGTTCAGCGTCACCGTGGTCTGGTACTGGCCAGGGCTGACGAAGAGGGACGCCCCCAGGCGACCGAGCGCTTCGGCGAACTCAGCCGCGGAACGCTCTGTGGTCGCTTCCGACATGAGGCCCGTCGTCATCGCGGTCAGGCCAGCCTTGCCGCGCGGTTCGTCGCGCTGCCCGACGCCAAACACGGCGCGCACGGTGATCGTGGGCGTCTCCATGTTGG
>JBCDHO010000097.1:0-8253 GCA_038749855.1 Pseudomonadota bacterium | reverse complement strand
GGCCGCCCGCCGCCGCCAGGTGCGGGTCCTCAAACAGGTCCGTCGGACGGTTGATGGGCGCAAAGGGAATGCCGGCGCGCTCCAGGCGTTCACAGGCCTCCGCAAGGCTCAGGCCCTGGAACAGCGGCACGACCGTCGCGAGGATGCGCTCACGCTGCTCAACGCGGTCGTTATTCAGCGCCAGGGATTCATCAGCGGCAAAATCACGGAGCTCAAATTCGGCACAGAACCGCTGCCACAAGCCGTCACTCACCACACCCACGAAAACGCGCCCGCCCTCCGCACACTCAAAGATGTCGTAAACCGACCAGGCCGAGCGGCGCACGGACATGGGCGGCGGCGGCTCACCGAGTACGCCCTCCTGGGCCATGTGCTGCCCGACGAGAAAGGCGGTGGTCTCAAACAGGGCGCTGGACACCTGCTGGCCCTGCCCGGTCCGGTGTCGTTCTTCGAGCGCAGCGAGAATGGCGATGACCCCGAACATGCCACCGGTTATGTCGATCACCGAGGAGCCGGCGCGCAAGGGCCGGTCCGGCAACCCCGTCATATAGGCAAGGCCACCCATCATCTGCGTGACCTCATCCAGCGCCGTGCGCTGCTCATAGGGTCCGGAGAGAAAGCCCTTCAGCGAGCAGTAGATGAGGCCGGGATTGCGCGCTGTGCAGGCCTCATAGCCGAAGCCGAGGCGTTCCATGGCGCCTGGGCGGAAGTTCTCAATCACCACGTCAGCCTGGTCGATCAAGGCCAGCGCCACGTCCTTACCCGCCGGTGATTTGAGATCGGCACAAAGACTGCGCTTATTGCGGTTGTACATGGGAAAGTAACCGGCGCCGCTGCCGTTGAGACCGCGCGTCTTATCACCCCCACTCGGCTCGATCTTGACCACATCGGCGCCCAGGTCCGCGAGCATGACGCCAGTCGCCGGCCCCATGACCATGTGACTGAATTCCACGACCCTGATGCCCGCGAGCGGGCCTTGCCCTGATTCCATCAACCGTGCCCCGGAAGTGCGCTTCGGCCGGCATTGGGAGCGCCGGCGCAGCGGGTTTATTTGTTATTATGTTATAACAATATCTCATTTCAAGTCACAGAAAGCAGTCCGTGGACATCGACATCCTCGTCTCCGAAGTTGGCCCGCGAGACGGGCTCCAGAGCATCGCCAGCATCCTGTCCACGCCGGACAAGCAACGCTGGATCCAGGCTCAGTTTGAAGCCGGCACCGCGGAGATCGAGGTGGGCTCTTTTGTGCCACCGAAACTCCTGCCGCAGATGGCGGATACGGGCGAAATCACGCGCTGGGCGGTTGAAGCACTCGACGGGCTGATCGTCGCCGTGCTGGTTCCCAACCTCAAGGGCCTGGAAAACGCCGTCGCCGCGGGGGCGCACAAGATTTCCATTCCCTTCTCCATGAGCGAAACCCACTCGCTGAAAAACGTGCGCAAGAGCCACGCGCAGATGCTCGAGGAAATCACCCGCTGCGTCGCCTTCCTGGACGCACTGCCCGGGGAAGATCGACCACATTTCGAAGTGGGCCTGTCGACGGCCTTCGGCTGCACGCTGGAGGGCGAGGTGCCCGAGACCCGGGTGATCGCCATGGCCGAGCGTGTGATCGAGATCGGCGTCGACGAAGTCGGCCTTTCCGACACCACGGGCTACGGCAATCCCGCTCAGCTGCGGCGCCTTGCGCAGGGCGTCTGGTCCGCGGTGGGTAAGGAGCGCATGACCGGTGTGCACCTGCACAACACCCGGGGCCAGGGACTCGCCAATGCGCTCATGGCCGTGGAACTGGGGTTCACGACCGTGGACAGCTCCCTTGGCGGACTCGGCGGCTGTCCCTACGCACCCGGCGCGTCAGGCAACATCGTCACCGAAGACCTGGTGTGGATGCTCGAATCCATGGGACTGCGTACCGGGATCGACCTTGATGCGCTGCTCGAGGTACGCGCGCTCGTGGCCAGGGCGCTGCCCGACGAAGCGTTTTACGGCTTCATCCCCGATGCAGGCCTGCCGAAGGGCTTCACACCCGCCAGCTAGGACGGAGTCAGCGCCCGCACGCCTTGCCAATCCTCGAGATCGAGCTCCGGCTTTTCCGCCCGGTAGTGGCCGTAGAGTGCCACGCCCCGTTCGTCTTCCAGGATTTCGACCTTGACACCCCTGGAACGGAGTACCGTCTCGTTACCAGAAGCGTGGGTCACGTTGCCGACCACCACCCGCTGGAATCCACGCCCGATGAGCAGGGCCGTACAGATGTCGCAGGGGCTCAGGCTTGTGAACAGCGTGGTGCGGCTGAAATCGATGCGCCCCGCATCGCGCATGGCAGCCGTTTCACCATGGTTGTATGGATCAGAATCCTGCACCAGCGTGTTGTGCCCTTTGCCCAGCACCTGCCGCGTTTCGTTGTCGATGATGACAGCACCGATCGGACAACCGCCTTCGTCATAGCTCTTCTGCGCCAGTTCCACGGCGATGCGCATGAAATCCGCATCGCTGAGCTGTCTGATCCAGGTCGGGTCGGCCAGGGACGACAGGCTGCCGGTGGGCATGTGGGCGACCGCCCGGAGCGCCGCCTCATTCACGGAAGAATCGTTTGAAAGCAAAACCGTCATCGCACTCACCAGTGTTCCGGGGCCTGTAAAACGTCCGCGCAGCGTATGCGCCCGATCACGTGCTCAAGTGCACCGGGTCTCAGCGCCTGGACCAGCCAGCCGCTCGGATGGCTCAATTCGAACGGCGCCTGCAGCCCGTGATCGGGCACAAAGCCGGTGCGGCCATAGTAGGCCGGGTCACCGTACACCAGGACAAGATCCGCGCCGCACCGCGCCAGCCGTTCGAGACCGTCACGAATCAGTGCCGACCCCACGCCCTGCCCCTGTGCCTTGGGCAACACCGCCAAGGGACAGAGAATCCATGCGGAAGCGTGCTCGTGCCCCTCGACGGCGACCGTGGTGAAAATCACGCTACCGACCAGGCGGCCCGCCGTGTCGGCCACCAGGGACAGTGGCTTTGCACTCGCGTCTTCGAGCAGCCCCAGGGCCAGCCCGGCGACCACCGGGCCTTCTTCTGATCCAAAGGCTTCGACATGGACCTGGCGAATCGTCGCCGGTTCCGACGGGAGCGCGTCGCGAATCATCATGGTAAAAACAGGAAGCCGGCTGCGGTAGGCGCCATCAGGGAACGACCTTGTAGGTGTCATAGACTACATAGGAAGCACCCTCACCGGTTTTCACCCACTTGTTCACGAACACCGCCTGGTTCATCCAGGCGTACTGTTCGCTCGTCGTGTGAAAGGTCGGGCTGGCGATGAAATAGGCATCCGACCCCGACAGGGACTCGCCGCGCTCGGCCTTCTCCTGACCTTCGGGCGAAAACACGATGCGCCCGGTGTACTCCATGTAGATCAGGGCGCCGTCTTCCATCTCGATCGTGCACCGGACATCGAGCCGGGACGCCCCGCTTTCCAACTGCTCCAGCCAGTCGGCACAGGGAGCGCGTAAGCTTCCCTTCGTACCGTTGGCCATGGTCACCCATCCACCAGTCCCCTCATAGATGAACCGATCCGCCGCCACCGCTTGGGGTGGCGCGAGGTTTGCCCGATAGGTCATGACATAGTCCAAGGTAGGCGACGTGGTTTCCTGCGCACCTGCGGACACGGCGACCAGCACGGCGAAGAGCGCACAGCTTGCCCTCCTCAACCCCAAGCTTTTATTTTGGTTCATGATCCATCCTCCTATTGCCATTCCAAGTCCTCAGCGACGGTATTCCGAGTGATCCGACGTTTGAACCCCGCGTACCCATCGTAAAGGACCTGGTGCGCCGTCCGCGAACACACATCGTCCCGCTCAGCATAGGCGGCAATCCAGTCGAGCAACATGGCCAGGTTGGCCTCCTGTGCTTCTGGCGTTGCGTATTTGTGAGGCTCCCAGGGTCGTTTGCGGGCATTGTCGAGGCAGGCACTGATGGGCAGATCAAGAAACAGCAGGCCCGTGGATGCCGGCGCCACGAGCTGCAGGAGATCGGCGTAGCACCCCTCGATGACCCAGCGATTGTTCGCCGAAAGGAACCGATCGATGTCAGTCCGGGACTGTTCCAGGGGTCGGCGTTCCGGCGGTGTGGTGGGCTGCCAGGCGAGCGTATCCAGATCCAGGTGCGCCAGACCCTGTGACTGAGCCAGGGCGCTGGCCAGTGTGGACTTGCCGGACGACGAGTTGCCGACCAGCAGCAGGCGGGATGCTTCAGGTGGCATGGCCCGGTTCGATGAGGTCCCAGAGATTGCCGTAGAGGTCGGCGAATACCGCTACGGTGCCATAGGACTGTGCGACGGGTTCGCGAACGAAACGGACGCCTCGCGCAGCAAAGTTGCGGTAGTCCCGCCAAAAGTCATCGGTGTGCAGGAAAAAGCCCACGCGTCCACCGGTTTGCTGGCCGATGCAGGCACGTTGTGTAGCGTCAGCGGCACGGGCGAGGAGCAGCGCGCTTGCCGGCTCACAACCCGGCTGGACGACAACCCAGCGCTTTTGCGGTTCCTTGAGTTGGGTGTCTTCCACAAGTTTGAAGTCCAGTCGACCGGTAAACCAGTCGATGGCCTCGTCGTACTCGCGCACGACAAGCGTGACCAAAGCCAGGCGCCGACCCGCAGGGACGTCACCGGGACCGTCGACGGTTCCGCTACTGTTCGCCGCGGTCACTCGCCGTAGGGAATCCAGATGTTTTTGACCTCGATGGCACGCCGGTAAAACTCCGCGCCTTCACCCTGCGAGGCATCGAACCAGTCATGGAACTTGCCATGGTTCACCCAGGTGCGCTTCATGGTCTCGGCAGCAGCGGCTTCGACCTGCGCACTGCCCTCGCCATCACCCCAGTACCACAGGCCTTCAAGCCCCATGTGGCCCGCCAGGTGTGGGAGCAGCGCCTCACGGTGCCCGGTCACGATATTCAGCGCCCCGGCCGGCAGGTCGGAGGTCTCCAGCACCTGGTAGAAATCGGTGGCGAGGAGGGCGTAGCGCAGCGAAGGAATCACCACCACGCGGTTCCCCATGGCGAGCGCTGGCATGACCGTTGAAATGAACCCGATGAAGCCCGCCTCCTCGGGCGCCACGATGCCGAGCACGCCCAGCGGCTCGCGCATGGCCAGCGTTACGTTGCGCAGGGGCGTGGCGTGTACGCGGCCATCGAACTTGTCGGTCATGGCTGCGGCACTGAAAATCCGCTGCACGCACAGCTCGATTTCCTCGGCCGCCGCCGCCTCGTCACGGCCTGCCAGGGCCGAAAGGCGCCGCACAAAGTCTCCCTGGCGCGCCGCCAGGTTTTCCGCGATGTAGTACAGCACCTGGGCCCGGTTATGGGCGCTGGTGCGGGTCCAGCCCGGCGACTTGACCGCGGCTTCTACGGCGTTACGCAGATCCTTTCGATTGCCATCCGGTAGCTCGCCGGCTGCAAAGCCACTGGCGTCATAAGCGATGATGGAGTAGCCGCCATCCGGCCGTGCCTGCTTGCCACCGATGTAGAGCTTGGCCGTGCGGTCGATGGCGGCAACCCTCTCGCCCGATGAATCCTGGGGCGCTTCGGGCGTGACCGCCTCGTACACGGGCGTCGAAGACAGCTTTGCTTCCCAGCACGGCTTTACGTATCCATACAGGCCTTCCTTGCCGCCTTCCCGGCCAAAACCGGACTCCCGGTAGCCGCCAAAACCGGCGGCCGCGTCGAACTGGTTCGTGCAGTTCACCCAGACCGTGCCGGCCTTTAGCGCCGGGGCGACGTCAAGGGCGAGATTGACGTTTTCGGTCCAGACACTGGCTGCAAGGCCATAGCGGCTGTTGTTGGCGAGCGCGACCGCCTCGGCGGGCGTACGGAAGGTCATGCTGATCAGGACCGGGCCGAAGATCTCTTCCTGGGCCAGGGTCGCTGAAGGCTGGACGTCCGTCAGCAGCGTGGGCGGATAAAAGCTGCCGTCTTCCGGCAACCGGCAGGCGGGCTGCCAGACCGTGGCGCCCTCCTCTTCGCCAAGCGCCACCAGGGAACGGATGCGGTCGAGCTGGACCGGATCGACCACGGCGCCGATGTCGATGCCCTTCTCCAGGGAATCGCCAACCACCAGCTTGCTCATGCGCTCGCGCACTTTCTCGAGCAACGGCTCCGCCACGGACTCCTGCACGAGCAGCCGCGAACCCGCACAGCACACCTGGCCCTGGTTGAACCAGATCGCATCGACCAGGCCTTCCACGGCGCTGTCCAGATCAGCGTCCTCGTACACGATGAAGGGCGACTTGCCGCCGAGTTCAAGCGTGAGTTTCTTGCCGGTCCCGGCCGTGGCGGTCCGCAGAATCCGCCCAACCTCCGTCGAGCCGGTAAAGGCAATCTTGTCGACGTCGTCATGGGCCACGAGTGCCGACCCGGCCTTGTGATCACCCAGCACAAGGTTAAAGACGCCGTCCGGGAAGCCCGCATCATGCGCCAGCTGGGCCAGCAAGACCGATGTTGTCGGTGTAAATTCGGCGGGCTTCAGGACGACCGTATTGCCCATGGCCAATGCCGGCGCCACCTTCCAGGCTGCCATCAGCAGCGGAAAGTTCCAGGGGATGATCTGACCCGCCACGCCCAGCGGCTCATAGCCCGGCAGCTCCTGCGCCATGAGCTGGGCCCAGCCAGCGTGGTGGTAGAAGTGTCGCGCCACCAGGGGAATGTCGATATCACGTGATTCACGGATCGGCTTGCCATTGTCCAGCGATTCCAGCGTCGCAAACAGACGACTGTGCTTCTGAATACGGCGGGCCAGTGCGTAGAGCAGCCGTGCCCGGCCGTGCCCGCCCAGGGCGGCCCAGGCGGGCTGCGCGGCCCGGGCGGCGTCCACTGCACGATCGACGTCGCCTTCTGTGCCGTCGGCCACCTGCGCCAACACATCGCCGCGGGCAGGACTCTGCGTCTCGAACCATCCGCCTTCAATCGGATCCGTCCAGGCGCCGTTGATGAAATGCTGAAGCTTTCCGCCCCGTTCAGCGAGCCAGGCCTCGGCGTGATCGGTTGCTTCCGGCGCCGGGCCGTAGTCCATGGTGTCGAAAATTTCGCGAATACTCATGCTGCACTTAACCCATCGGGTGGCGGTAGGCCACGGAATAATGACCGCTCACGTGGTGTTCGAGCTGCCGCTCAATGTCCGCCAGGAGACTGCTTGCCCCAAAGCGGAACAGGTGCGGGTCGAGCCATTCCCGGCCGAGCTCTTCCTTAATAAGCGTCAGGTAGGCCAGTGATTCCTTCGCCTTGGAGATACCCCCCGCCGGCTTGTAACCGACCTTATAGCCGGTGACACGGTGGTAATCGCGAATGGCCCGCACCATGACCAGGCTGACCGGTAGCGTCGCGTTGACGGACTCCTTTCCCGTGCTGGTTTTGATGAAGTCAGCGCCAGCTTGCATGCAGACCCAGCTGGCACGGGCAACGTTCGTGAGCGTTCCCAGCTCCCCGGTCGCGAGAATCGCCTTGACGTGTGCTTCGCCACAGGCCTCGCGGTATGCCTTCATTTCATCGAAAAGCCCACGCCAATCGCCGGACAAGACCCGGGCCCGGGAGATGACGATGTCGATTTCGCGGGCGCCCGCCTCAACGGAAGCACGAATCTGCGCCAGCTTGAAGTCCATGGGGATTTGTGCGGCGGGAAAGCCCGTCGACACGGCGGCAACGGGAATGTCGGTTCCTGCCAATTCATCCACCGCGACCGGAATCAGGTTGTGGTACACGCACACCGCACCGGTCGTCAGTGAAAGGTCGGACACCCCCAGTGCATCGAGCAGGTCGCGTCGCATGGGGCGGCGCGCTTTTTCGCAGAGGCGCCGAACCTTGCCCGGCGTGTCGTCACCGGCCAGGGTCGTCAAATCGATACAGCTGATGGCCTTGAGCAGCCAGGCCGCCTGGAAGTCCTTCTTGATGGCACGCCGCGCCGGCAGCGTTGCCGCCCGACGCTCCACGGCGCTGCGATTGATGCGCAGGCGATCAAAAAGCTCCGGCGTGTACTCCATACCGGGGTTGCGTTCCAGCCCGTGATCTTCTGCCGTAGGCTGCTGCAGCGTGTATACGTTGGTCACGACGCGCTCTCAGTGCGTTCGAAGGGCCGCACAGTATATAACGACCCGACGACGCGCCGGAGCGCCGCGCCTGTGGCAGACTGGCCTCCGGCCGAACGATCAGGACCATGAGACAAGGGCACTGATGACTCGCGGACCCTCCGAAACAGATTTAATTCAATTTATTATTAATACTTTT
>JBCDHO010000096.1:0-8302 GCA_038749855.1 Pseudomonadota bacterium | reverse complement strand
CGGTGGCGG
Source organism: Pseudomonadota bacterium (assembly GCA_038749855.1). Classification (GTDB taxonomy): domain Bacteria; phylum Pseudomonadota; class Gammaproteobacteria; order Xanthomonadales; family SZUA-36; genus Marinihelvus. The sequence goes on along the minus strand of JBCDHO010000096.1, from coordinate 8,293 downwards.
CAAAGTCCGGGTTGGCGTCGTTGTAGTACTGGATGCGCCCGTCGCCGTTCTTGTCTTCGAATTCGAGCAGGCCGGTGGCTTCCCAGTTGCGGAACCACTGCGGACGCTCTTCGTAGGCCAGGTTGCCCGTGGGGTTGCCCACTTCGCCGGTCTGCACCGTTTCCATCAGGTTCAGCCGCGCCATGCCGCCAACGGCAGGCGCCGTCGTGTAGAGGATGGCGATGAATACCAGGGCCCAGCCGGCCGACGTACGGGCGTCGGACACCTTGGGCACGGTGAAGAAGCGCACGATGACGTGGGGCAGTCCCGCGGTACCGATCATGAGCGAGGCGGTCAGCAGGAAGATGTTCAGGGACGACCCCTTTTGCTCCGTAAAGGCCGCGAAGCCAAGATCAGTCACCACCTGGTCCAGCTTGTCCAGCATGGAGACCCCGGAACCGTCTGCCATCATGCCGCCGAGGCCCAGCTGGGGCAGGGGGTTTCCGGTCAGGTTCAGGGAGATAAAGATGGCCGGCACCGTGTAGGCAAAGATCAGCACGCAGTACTGGGCGATCTGCGTGTAGGTGATGCCCTTCATGCCACCGAGGACGGCATAGATGAACACGATGGTCATGCCCACGAACACGCCGATGTCGTAGTCCACCTCCAGGAAGCGCCCGAAGGCCACGCCCACGCCCTTCATCTGTCCGATCACGTAGGTGATGGAGGCGACGATCAGGCAGATAACCGCGACGAGACGCGCGGCCTTCGAGTAGTAGCGATCCCCGATAAACTCGGGCACCGTGAATTTTCCAAACTTGCGCAGATAAGGCGCCAGCAGCAGTGCCAGCAGCACATAACCGCCGGTCCAGCCCATCAGGTAAACGGACGCGTCATAGCCGAGAAAGGCGATCAGGCCCGCCATGGAAATGAACGAGGCGGCGCTCATCCAGTCGGCGGCCGTTGCCATGCCATTGGCGACCGGGTGAACGCCCGTGCCGGCGACGTAGAACTCGCCGGTGCTCGAAGCGCGTGAGTAGACGGCGATACCGATGTAGAGCAGGAAGGTGGCGCCGACGACGATATAGGTCAGGGTTTGCAGGTCCATGATGGGCTCCTCAGTCCTCGTTCGCGCCAAACTGGCGATCCAGCGCGTTCATGCGCCAGGCGTAGAAGAAAATCAGCGCCACGAAGACATAGATCGAACCCTGGGTGGCAAACCAGAAGCCCAGCGGATAACCGCCGAGGCTGAATGCATTGAGGGCGTCCTTGAGCAGAATGCCGAAACCGTAGGAAACGACAAACCAGATGACTAGGCACAGGGCGACGAGCTTGAGGTTCGCCTTCCAGTAGCCGCTTGAATCGAATTGCTGGGTCATGGGAGTTCTCCGAGCCGCTGTTGATCCCGAACCCAGTCTAGCGACGCCCCTCTGGCCAAACGCCCCTACTTTAGTCGTATACAATCCGGCGCATGTTCAGCGCCTGGTCCCTGTTTCTGCTGGCCCTGACCTGCCTGGGTCTCCTGTTCCTCGTGGCCTGGGCCGGAGAGCGACGGCCGCTTCAGCGCGACCATCCCAAGGTTCGCGGCGTGCTCTATGCCCTGTCCCTGGGCGTTTACTGCACCTCCTGGACCTTCTACGGCGCCGTCGGTAATGCGGCGACGACCGGCTGGGGGTTCCTGCCCATTTACCTTGGGCCGATCCTACTTATGGTGTTCGGTTTCGGTGTGCTCCGCCGCATCGCCGAGGGCAGCCGTGAACACCGCATCACCTCAATCGCTGACTACATCGCCCATCGCTACGGAAGGAGTCATGCGATTGCGGTGCTGGTCACCGTCGCGGCGGTGGTGGGCGCCGTGCCCTACATCGCGCTCCAGCTGAAGGGCATTGTCACCAGCATGGAAGTGCTGACGGGCGTTGCCGAAGCCGGGACTGTCGGTGGCCCAGCGGGCGGCCTACCGGGCGGCCCACCCGGCGGTATGGCGCTCTGGCTTGCCGTGCTGCTTGCGATCTTTGCAATGGCCTTCGGGACCCGGCGTCTCGATGCGGCCGAACACCAGCGGGGTTTGATCTGGGCCATCGCCTTTGAGTCCGTGATCAAGCTCGTGGCCTTCGTGGCCGTCGGGTGCTTCGCGCTGTTCGGGCTCCTGGGCGGCGGTGCCGGTTTCACGGAGCTGATTGAGCAAACGCCGGCGTACCGGGATCGCTTCTCGCCCTGGCACCTTCCGGAAGGGTTTGTCACGCAGCTGGTGCTGGCGATGACCGCCGTGCTGTGTCTCCCGCGACAATTCCACGTTGCGATCGTGGAGTATCGGGGCGTTGGCGAGCTGAAGGTAGCCCGCTGGCTGTTTCCGGCCTACCTGCTGCTCTTCACTCTATTCGTCGTGCCCATCGCGATCGCTGGTCTGGAGCGCTTCGGGGCGGAAACCGTCAATCCGGACGCGTTTGTGCTTGCCTTGCCGCTGGCCGAGGGGCACGGGGTTCTGGCGCTGCTGGCCTTCGTTGGCGGATTCTCTGCGGCAACGGGCATGGTCATTGTCTCAACGGTGGCGCTCGCCATCATGGTCAGCAACCACCTCGTGATGCCCTTGCTGATCCGTCGTGGCCCCGAGCAACGCCTGGCGGAAGACCTGCCCCGGACCCTGGTCTGGGTTCGCCGTGGTTCCATCCTGGCCATCACGCTGGCCGCCTACGTCTATTTTCGTGGCCTCGAGGGCGGTATGCCCCTGGCGTCCATCGGACTGCTGGCGTTTTCGGCTGCGGCCCAGTTCGCGCCGGCCATGCTGCTCGGCCTCTATTGGCGGGGTGCCAGCCAGGCCGGCGCGGTGACCGGCCTGGCCGTCGGGACCATCGCGTGGTTCCTATTGCTCCTGCTCCCCTCCTTTACGGGCTATGCGCCTCTCGGTGATGAATTGGGCTTCAACGAAGCGGCAGGGATTGCCCTGGGTCTGAATGCGCTGGCCCTGGTCATCGTTTCCTTACTGGTGCCGGACCTCGAAACCCAACGTCGCCAGGAGTCCAGCAGTGGTCGCCTGATTACCATGGGGGAGCTCCAGGCCACGCTGGGCCGGTTCCTGGGACTGGAGCCCACGCGCGCGGCGCTGGCCACGGAACTGGGGGCCTCGGCGCTCGAACCGCGCGCGCTGGCCTCGCCGGCAACCCTGCAGTTCGGTGAGCGCCTCCTGGCCGGGGCCATCGGTTCTGCATCGGCACGCTCCGTGCTGCGTTCGGCGCTTCGCCACCGCGGACTCGATGCGGACGAGGTGCTGGATCTGCTCGATCAGACCTCGCAAGCCGTCCAGTTCAACCGGGAGCTGCTTGAAGCCACCCTCGACAACCTGACCCAGGGCGTTTCGGTGGTCGACGAAGAGCTAAGGTTGGTGGGATGGAATCGCCGGTACATTGAGCTGATGGCCTATCCAGAGGGAACGGTCTACCTCGGTCAACCCGTCGCAGAGCTGATTGCCCGGAATGCGGACCGCGGACTCCTGGGCGAGGGGCGCAACGACGAGGCCGGCGTTGAGCAACGGCTCGACCGCTTGCGCGTGGGCAAGCCCTATCGGACGGAACGGCCCTGGCTCGATGGCAAGGTGATCGAAATTCGCGGGCGCCCCATGCCCGGCGGCGGCTATGTGACCACGTTCACTGACATCACGCATTACAAGGACATTGAGCGCGAGCTCCAGGAAGTGAACGAAAGCCTGGAGCAGCGGGTAACGGACCGTACCCAGGCCCTGCAAGCGGCGGTCGGTGAGCTGGACGCCGCGCGGGAAATGGCCGAGGCCGCCAATCGAAGTAAGACGGACTTCCTCGCGGCGGCGAGTCACGACCTGCTCCAGCCCATGAACGCAGCCCGCCTGTTTTTGTCCGTGCTCAGGCAGCGTCCGGACGACGACGAGGAACGGTCCCGGCTGGTCATGCGCGCGGACCGTAGCCTGACCGCGGCCGAGGAACTGCTCAGCGCACTCCTGGACATTTCCAAGCTCGATACAGGGGCCATGGAACCGGAGCTCGAGATCATCAGCGTTGAAGAACTCTTCGAACAGCTGCGGCGCCGGTTCAAGGCGCTCGCGGCCAACCGGGGCTTGCGACTGCGTGTCCGCGCACGGCCCGAGCGCGTGGTCAGCGACCGCAACCTGTTGTACCGGGTTCTGCAGAACCTGCTGTCGAATGCCCTTCGCTACACGGAATCCGGCGGGGTGCTGTTGGCCTGTCGCCGGCGCGGTGACGCCCTGCAGCTGAGTGTATGGGATACGGGCATTGGTATTGCCGAAGAAGACCAGGCACGCATTTTCGAGGAATTTCAGCGGCTCGAAGCGGCGGACCAGTACGCGGAGCGCGGCCTGGGGCTCGGCCTGGCCATCACGGACCGGATGGCGCGTGTGCTTGAGCATCCCCTGACGCTGCGCTCAACGCCGGGTCGTGGCAGCGCATTCCTCATCGAGGTCCCGCTGGCGCCGGCTGGCGTGCCTACGGTGCGTGCGGGCCAGCCCGAGGGAGAAACGCGAACCACACCCCTGGAAGGTGCGGTGGTGCTGTGCGTGGACAACGAGCCGGAAATCCTTGAGGGCATGACGGCCTTGCTTGAACGCTGGGGCATCGTGGTTCAAACAGCGGTTGGTGGCGACTCAGCGGTGGTCGAGGCAGGCATTCAGGCGCCAGACCTTGTGCTCATGGACTATCACCTTGACGCGGATGCCACGGGGTTGGATGTGCTGAAACGGCTGCGTGAAGAGGCAGCCTACGAAGGCCCCGCCGTCGTCATCACCGCTGACCGGTCGCCCGAGCTCGAGGAAGAGCTGCGCGAAGCTGGGCTGCCGGTGCTTCGCAAGCCGCTGCGCCCGGCAGCCTTGCGCGCACTCGCCAGTAATCTGCTTCGCTAGGGCCGCTTAGCACTGCCCGAATGTCCGCGGCCATCGATCATTATTTCGACTGACCATCGGGCATTTTTTTTGGCAGGCCAATGGCGTCATCAGCGCCCGGGCGAACGCCGGGTGTTCAGTCGACGCCCTGGGACGCGGCCGGATCCTGTACGTTCAGACGCGCGGCGGCCACGACGGCCTGGGTCCGGTTGCTGACGCCCAGCTTGCTCATGATGGCGGTGACATGCGCCTTCACGGTGGCTTCTGAAACGTCGAGCTCATAGGCGATTTGTTTATTGAGCAGGCCCTGCATCATCAGCATCAGCACCTTGTACTGCTGGGGCGTGAGCTCCGCAAGGCGCTCTGCGAGCTCCTGTTCCGAGGCGTTGCGGCCTGGCAGGTCGCCGCGGGCTGCAACCGGCGTCCAGGGCTCACCCATCAGGATTGCGCCGATGGCCTCGCTGATTTCCGCGATGCTCGATGATTTCGGGATGAAACCGGCGGCGCCGTGTTCCATGGCGCGACGGATCACGGCCGGATCCTCATTGGCGGAAATGATCACCACCGGCACGCTGGGATAGCGCTGGCAAAGGTACAGCAGGCCGGCGAAACCGTGAACGCCCGGCATGTGCAGGTCGAGCAGGACGAGATCGACCTCCTCGTGCGCGGCGACCAGGGCCTGGAGCGAATCCAGGGAATCCGCTTCGAGAAAGGTTGCATCGCCCTGGTCGCTTTCCAGGGCCTCCCGAATGGCAGCGCGAAAGAGCGGATGGTCGTCCGCGACGATGACCGTTTCAGGTTGCAGGGCAATGAGGCGATTGGCCATTTCAGATCGTTACCGGGGTGCGTTGCCGGGGTCGTTCCATGGGGTCGAGTGTACACGGGGCAGGGCACAAGGCTCTTAGACCATCGGCTAATACAGCGCTGCGGTTGAAACGCGGAATATGGCCTGTGACAACAAGCGAGGAGTTGCCCCATGTCACGAGTCTCCATGCAGAAGACGCCAATCAATCGGAGAACTGGCGTCCGCAGCGCAGGCAAAACCGGATTGCTCGCCGGTAAGGCTGCGCTGACCCTTGCCATCGCCCTGGCACTCAGTCCGCCGGCGCTGGCCCAGGATGATGACCGCGTTGCTGAGCTCGAGGCCCGCGTGGCCGAGCTGGAAGCCCTGGTGCGACAGCTGGTCGAATCGGGCAATGCGCCACAGGCCCCGGCAGCGTCGGGTACCGCGCCGGCGACAAGCGCCCAGGTGGAAGCCCGGGCCGAGGCGGCCGCGGAGCAGAAAGTGACCGAAATGCTGGCCCAGGAAAAAGCCGCACAGGAAGAAAAGGCCAAACGGCACAGCCTGAAGATCGGCGGCTACGTCAAGGCCGACTTCATGTACAGCGATTTCAGCGGCGGCCCCGTGGCCGGAACCAGCGTTGGCCGTGATTTCTACGTGCCAAGCACCGTTCCGGTGGGCGACCAGGGACAGTCCTACACGGATTTTCACGCGCAGGAATCCCGGATTTTTGTGAGCTCCGAGCATAACCTCGAGAGCGGCGACTATCTCAAGGCTTACGTGGAACTGGATTTCCTGGTCGGCGACAACGGCGACGAACGGATCTCCAACTCCTACCAGCCACGCATGCGGCACGCCTACCTGCAGTGGAACAACTGGCTGTTTGGCCAGACCTGGAACACCATCTTCAACGTCGGCGCCTTGCCAGAGCTGCTGGACTTTGTCGGGCCGGCTGAGTCAACGGTCTTCGGACGCCAGGTCATGGTCCGCTACACGAAAGGCCCGTGGCAGCTGTCGATTGAAAACCCGGAAACCACCATCACGAACTTTGGCGGTGCTGGCCGTGTCGACGCGGATGACAACAAGATTCCCGACCTCGTTGCGCGCTATAACTTCTCAGGCGACTGGGGGCAGTGGAGCATCGCGGGCATCCTGCGCGAGCTGGCCTATGAGAACCAGCCACTGGGCATCGACTCCACGGAGACGGGCTACGGTCTGAGCGTGGCCGGCAAGTTCAACGTTGGCGACAGGGACGACCTGCGCTGGATGGTCACCGCCGGCAGTGGCCTGGGCCGCTACGTCGGCCTCAACATCGTGACCGGCGCGGCCCTCGACGAGAACGGCGAGCTGGAAGCCATCGACACGGTGAGTGCCTTCGTCGCCTATCGCCACCACTGGACGGAGCACTTCCGCAGCAGCGCGGCCATTGGCTGGTTCAGCGCCGATCACCCCACGGACATCACCGGGCTGAACGTGACCGAGGAAGCCACGAGTTTCCACGCGAACCTCATCTGGACGCCGCTGCCGAAGCTGGACATCGGTGTCGAGTACATCTTCGCGAATCGTGAGGAAGAGAGCGGTCGGGACGGTGATCTGAACCGCTTCCAGTTCTCGGCCAAGTACGCCTACTGAGCACTCGAGCCGCGCCCCAAACGGGGCGCTTGTACCGCCCGGCGCTTGCCGGGCGTTTTTTTGCGGCACCCATCATCCGCCCGGCATCAGGCGGCGAGGATCATTCCCCCGGTGACGTTCAGCACCGTGCCGGTCATGTAGCCGGCGCCCGGGCTACAGAGGAAGGCGATGGGCTCGGCGACCTCTTCCGCACTGCCCAGGCGGCGCAGGGGGATGCGTTCAAGGTCCGGCTTGTCGAAGTCCGCCGTCATGTCCGTATCGATGATGCCCGGCGCCACCGCGTTGCAGCGGACGCCCAGCGGACCGCCGTTGCGGGCCAGGTGCCGGGTCATGCCAACCAACGCGGCTTTCGAGGCCGAATACTCCGTGCCGACAATGAGTCCGCCCTGGTAGAAGGCCATGGAGCTGACCAGGACCAGGCGCCCGTCGCCGCTGGCAACGAGCGCGTCCCAGGCCGCATCCACGCAATGGCGCGTGCCCTCAAGGTTCACGTCCATGACCTGGCGCCACTGGCCGCTTTCGTCCGGCGCCTGCCTCGGCGGACAAATACCCGCGTTGCACACGACGATATGAAGCGCCGTATCCCGCGTGATCGATTCCACCAGGGCCTGGCAGGCGCTGCGATCCGTGACGTCGAGATGGTGGGCGGTGGCCGTGCCACCGTTGCTGCGGATTTCCTCGACGACGGGGCCACAGTCGCGGATGTCGCTCAGATGAACCTGCGCGCCGCGGCGGGCCAGCGCTCGGGCCGTAGCCGCGCCAATGCCCCGCGCAGCACCGGTGATCCAGGCGACGGTGTTCTCCAGGTCTTGGCTCACGTTCATGGTTTCTCCAGGGTGGTCAGGGGTCATCGTGTCTTAACCGGGGCGCGCTAGAATTTTAACCGTCCCGTGACCGGGACAGGCTCTGGCTACCAATCAGGCCCCCCGTGATCGCAAGACAGGATACGTTAAGGGCATAAGCAACCCGTCCGCAGCAGGAGAAAGCATGAAGGCGAAAGATCTTGAACAGCAGCTCTCGGCGCTGCGCGGCAAGCGGGG
>JBCDHO010000095.1:0-8307 GCA_038749855.1 Pseudomonadota bacterium | reverse complement strand
GCCTGGAGCCGTTTGGGGAGTTCGTAGGTGTAGTTCGGCTGACCCTCGACGTTCGGATCCCAGTTCGCCACCGTGTAGGTCCCGTGATCCCGAATCGCCGGCGCCAGCACCTCGGCATACCAGCCGCCGCCCGGCCAGATTTCGAGCACGCTCATGCCTTCTTCGAAGCCGAAGAAACCGAGGGTCTGCACGGGATTGCGAAATTCGTTCCGCGACCGGTTGGCGACCGAGCGGTGGTCCCCGCCGGCAGCCTGCGCCACGCGTTCAAAATAGGTCTCGGCTGACGCTGTCGTCGCGGTGCCAAGCAGCAGGGCCAGGGCCAGTGTCAAGGAAGGGGCCGGTAGCAGGACCGGGGCATGGAGCGGTGACTTCATGTTTTTGTCTCCTGGGGGTTAACGGGTTTCAATTCCTCGCCGCCGGTGGCTTCAGCAACCCGCGCACGCAGACCTTCGATGACCCGGGACACGTGCTGCGGCGAGCGGGTGTTGCGGGCGAACAGCAGGTACATGGCCGGCACGGCAAACAGCGTCAGTACGGCGGAAATGGTCACGCCGTAAACCACCACGATGCCGATCGGTTGGCGGGATTCAGCCCCAGCGCCGGCCGCCAAAAGCAGCGGCAGCGCGCCAAACGTGGTACAGGCGCTGGTCATGAGGATCGGGCGCAGGCGCACGGAGGAGGCCTCGAGGATGGCTTCGCGCAGGCTGCGGCCGCGGTCCCTAAGCTGGTTCGCAAACTCAACGATCAACACGCCGTTTTTCGCCGACAGGCCAATGAGGAGGATCGCGCCAATTTGACTGAACACGTTGATGGTGCCACCCATGAGCCACAGTCCGAGCAAAGCGCCACTCAAGGCCAGGGGCACGGTGACCAGGATGATCACCGGGTTCACAAAGCTCTCGAACTGGGCCGCGAGCACGAGAAAGACGATCACCAGGGCCAGAGCGAAGGTCAGATAAAGCGACGAGCCGGATTCGAGGAAGTCCTGACTTTCGCCGTCCCATCCAATGCGCGCGCTGCGGGGCAGCGTCTCCTCGGCCACCTCGGTCAGCCGCTCAATGGCCTCGCCGAGCCGTACACCGTCTGCGAGATCGGCCGTGAGCGTAATCGCGCGCATGCGGTCGAACCGGTTGAGCTCCCCGGGCCCCGCTACCTCGTCGATGCGGACCAGGTTGGACAGGGGGATGAGTTGCCCGGTCTGCTCGGACCGCACGTACAGGTTGGTCAGGTCATCAGTGCTGGAGCGGTCAGAATCCTGCCCCTGGAGCACCACGTTGTACTCGCGTCCGCGGTCCACGTAGGTGGTGACGACGCGGGACCCCAGCATCGTTTCCAGCGTCCGACCGATGGCCGACAGGGACACGCCCAGGGCCCCGGCGCGATCACGGTCGATGCTGACGTTCATTTGCGGCTTCCGTTCCTGGTAGTCGCTGTCCGGATCCACGAGCTCAGGCATCTCTTCCATCGCGAGCAGCATTTCATCGCGCCAGGCCCGCAGCGTGTCGTAGTCCGGGCCACCCAGCACCATCTCGATCGGTTGTCCGCCACCACGAACGCCCAGGGCACGTGGTGTACGACCGAAAGCCCGCGCGCCGGGGATTTCCATGAGGCCGGCATTGATGCGCGCCGCGATGGCACGGTCTGGCTCGTCCCGCTCATCCCAGTGCTCAAGCAGCACGATGACCCGCGAACTGTTCACCGCCGCACTGCCCCAGCCGCCGGGCAGCCGCGTGATGTAGCGTCTCACGCCCCCATCCTCGCCCGCTTCCGCAGCAATTACGGCTTCCATGTCACGGGTAAAGCGATCGGTGTAATCCAGCGTTGCGCCTTCCGGTGCCCGCATCATCACCCAGATGGCGCCACGGTCCTCGCTGGGTGCGTACTCGGAGGGCAAGGCGCGGAGCAGACCAATGGCGGCAACGGTAAGCAGCACCACGCCCAGGAGGCCCACCCAGGGGTAATCCAGCACCCGATCGAGCACCCGGCGATAGACCGCCATGAGGCGCACAAAGAAGTTGTCCACGGCCTTGGCCAGCCCCCGTCGCAGCTGGCGGCCTTTCATGAGCTTCGAACACAGCATGGGCGTGAGCGTGAGTGCGACCAGGCTGGAGAAAACCACCGCAGCCGCAAGCGTGATGCCAAATTCGCGGAACAGGCGACCGATGTCGCCGTCAATGAAACTCAGGGGCACAAAAACCGACACGAGCACGAGCGTGGTCGCAATGACCGCAAAGCCGATTTCCCGGGATCCGTCCAGGGCCGCGAGCAAGGGTTTCTGGCCCTCTTCGATGCGGCGGTAGATGTTCTCCAGCACAACGATAGCGTCATCCACCACCAGGCCAATGGCGAGCACCAGCCCGAGCAGCGTCAGGATATTAATCGTATAACCCATGGCCGCCATGACGATAAACGTGGCAATCACAGAGACTGGGACGACGATTGCCGGCACCAGGGTAGCGCGCAGGGAGCCCAGGAACATGTAGATCACCACGAGCACCAGGCTCAGGGCCACGGCCAGGGCTTTGTACACCTCGTTCATCGACGCCTCAATGAATTCGGAACGGTCGTAGTTAACCGCCAGCGTCATGCCTTCGGGCAGGTCCGCCTGGACGTTTTCGATTTCCTCACGCACCGCACGCGACACGAGTACTGCGTTGGCCCTGGACAGGGGCTCAATGCTCAGGGAAACGGCCGGCTCGCCGTCAGAGCGTGCAACGCTGCGCTCGTTCTCCGCGCCGATGCGCACCTCGGAAACCTCCGCCAGGCGTACGAGCTGGTCATCGGCCCCACGACCGATCACCAGGCGCCGGAAATCTTCTTCCGTGGCAAAGCCCGTATCCGTTCTCAGCGTGAATTCCCGGGCCGTAGATTCCAGGCGTCCAGCGGGCAGTTCGACGTTTTCGGCGCGCAGGGCCAGTTCCACGTCCCCGACTGTCAAGCCACGGGCTGCGAGCGCCTCCCGATCGAGCCAGATGCGCATGGCGTAACGGCGTGCACCGGAGATGCGTACGCGGGCCACACCGCTGACCGTGGAAAGCCGGTCGACCAGGAAACGGTCGGCAAAGTCGGTAATTTCCAGGCCGGTCAAGCGGTCCGAGGTCAGGTTCAGCCACATGATCGAATCGGAACTGCTATCGGCCTTACTGATTTCCGGCGCATCGGCTTCCGTCGGCAGCTGGTCAACCACCCGCGCCACGCGGTCGCGAACATCATTTGCTGCGGCATCGATATCGCGCTCGAGCTCAAACTCGATGCGCACATCAGCGCGCTCATCGCGGCTTGTTGACTCCAGCTTGGCCACGCCCTCGATGCCGGACACGGCATCTTCGAGCACCTGGGTCACCTTGGTCTCGACCACCTCGGCCGAGGCGCCCCGGTAGCTGACCTCCACGGACACCACCGGCGAGTCGACATCCGGGTACTGGCGAACCGGCAGGTTGGACAGGGCCGCCAGGCCCAGGATGACCAGCAGCAGGGAAATGACTGACGCGAAAACCGGGCGCCGTACCGAGTGGTCTGAGAGGATCACGAGGTGCGGTCCAGAACGGTCACGGGCTGACCCGGCCGGGCTTTTTGCGTGCCTTCGATGATGACCCGGTCGCCATCAGAAAGCCCCCCGAGGATTTCCACCTCGCCGGGCCGACGGCGCCCCGTACGAACCTCCCGCAGCTGCGCGATGTTGGCCTCATCAACCACCCAGACGAACTGCTGGCTGCGCTCCGGCACGATGGCCTGCTCGGGCACCATGAGCGCCTGCAGGTCCTGGCGCAGCAGGCTGACCGTCAGGAACATGCCGGGTCGAAGCAGACGTTCCTGATTGTCCAGCAGAGCCCGGACCGTGATCGTGCGACTCACGGGGTCAACCCGGGTGTCGATGGAGGTCACCGTGCCAGTGAACCCCTGATCGGGATAGGCCGCGCTGCGTGCCGTCACTTCCAGTCCGCTCTGCAGGAGGGAAAGAAAAACCTCGGGCACATCGAAATCGAGCTTGATGGCGTTCGTATCGTCGAGGGTCGTAATGATGGTGTCGGGGCCCACGAGGCTGCCGACGCTGACGCGCCGGAGCCCCAGGCGACCGTCAAAGGGCGCCTTGATGACCGTGTGAGCGAGCCGCGCCTCGGCGGCCGCCACGGCAGCGAGGTCTGCCTCGCGACGTGCGGTGATTTCCGCGAGCTCCGTCTGGGCCACCACGTTGGTCTTGTACAGCTCACTGAGGCGGTTGTACTGCGCCTCGGATTCCGCGAGGTTAGCGCGCGCTGCGGCGAGGACGGACCAGGGTTCCACGTTCTCGAGCTCAGCCAGCACGGTGCCGGCCGTAACGTATTCGCCCTCGTTGAAGCGCACGTCCATGAGCGTGGCCGTGATCAACGGGCGAATCTCAATGGCCTCGTTGGCGCGGGCGTTGCCAAGGGCTTCAACGGAGAGGGGGAAAGACTGCTGCTTGGCCGCGGCCACGACCACGCCCGGCGGGCCACCCGGTCCCTGGGCCAGAACCGCCGTTGCAGGCAGCAGCACAAAAGGCAGCACAAGGGTAAGCAAAACTAAGTGTGCAAAACATTTCATCGTTATCGTCGCAATTCCGCACAGGTTAACCGCGCAATTCTACCGCCCTCGCCTTTGAAGCGCCCGTGAAAGCCCCAGAACAAGTACCCGCCAGAGCACCGACTGAAGCATCGACTGAAGCACCGACTAAGGCACACGGATAAGCGCGACACTGGACAGCGCGCAGCGCTCCTGTAAACAATGCGCCATGCCCTATCTGACCCCTGAAGCGGTAGAAAAGTGCCCGATTGAAGGGGAATTCCGCCTGCGTGGTCTGGATACCACGCGCATCGAGGTGTTTGTCGACGCGGCCTTTGCCTTTGCGGTGACGATGCTGGCCATCTCCTTTGATGCAATACCTTCGAATTTCGAAGAAATGATCACGGCCCTGAAGAAGTCACCCGCCTTTATCGTCGCCGTGGCCCAGCTTGTGTGGATCTGGTGGGCCCACAACGTCTGGAGCCGTCGCTTCGGGCTCGATGACGCCATGACAGCCGCCCTGTCCGCTGCGCTGGTGATTGTGGTGATGATTTACGTCTATCCGCTGCGGGTACTCGCTGAAGGCGCCTTTCACTGGTTGACGGGTGGCTTCCTGCCGGGCAGCTTTCAGCTGCAATCGCTCGATGAACTGCGCGATATGTTCGTCATTCTCGGCATAGGTTTTGCCCTGCTCTGTGCGCTCTTCTGTCTGTTCAATGCCTACGCGCTGAAGCGTGGCGAGGCGCTGCATCTCGATGCGCTCGAGCGCTTCCACCTCGGGACCAGTATCCGTGTCTGGCTGGGAAGCGCTGGTTGCGCCGCGCTTTCGATCACGCTGGCACTGCTGCTACCGGACCGATTCGTGGCCTTTGCAGGGTTCGGCTACGCCCCCCTGGGCGTGGTATTGCCGCTGATCGAACTGGCCAGGGATCGCCGTGCACCCCGCAAGGAGCGCACCCTCGTCGAAGGGTCACTCTGAGACGATCTTCCCCTCAAGCCGTGCGCCCCGGAAAGAGCGCGCATTTTACTGGCTTTTCGGGGGCTTTTCAGGGGCTTTTCAGGGGCTTTTCAATGGCTTCTTAGTGGGTTTGGGCGGCTTCGTGGTTCACGGCTGCCTCACCGCAGCCTGCCTACCCTTCTCAGTGTTCGTGACAGCGGCCGTGCGCTAGCCGTCCCCTGCCTCGAGTGTCGGCCACAGCACGGTCCAGACGTTGTCCAGAAGGACCGGTTGTGCTTCAACGCTGGGATGAATGCCGTCAGCCTGCATCATGCCGTCCACGAGGGCCACGCCCTCCATGAAAAACGGCACAAGCAGGGTGTCGTGGGTTTCTGCCAGACTGCCGTAGAGCGCCTGGAACTGCTCCGTGTAGCTCTGGCCGTAGTTGGGCGGCAGCATGATGCCGGTGAGCAGGACCTTGGCACCGGCGGCCTGGCTCTGCTGGATCATGGCCTCGAGGTTGGCGCGGGTCACTTGCAGCGAGAAGCCGCGAAGCCCATCGTTGCCGCCCAGCTCGATGATGACCCAGGCTGGCGAGTGCCGCTCCAGGAGCCGGGGCAGCCGGGTCAAGCCACCCTGGGTGGTGTCGCCGGTGATGCTGGCATTGATCACCCGATAGGGGTGACCGACCTCACGAAGACGCGCTTCCATGAGGCGGGGCCAGGCAGCGTCCAGCGGCATGTTGTAGGCCGCTGACAGGCTGTCGCCAATGACGACGATGACCGGATCGCCCTGTGCCTTAAGTTGAGTTGAAAGCCCCAGGCACAGGACGCAGACAAGCAGATAACGAAGACGAGTGATGGGAAACATGCAGACCCTGGACGAAAAAGAAAAAAAGTACGTGCTGCGCGCTGAACGGCTGGTGAAGCAGGTTACCAGCCCCGAGGGCAGTCTCACCATCCTGGACGACGTCAGTTTCGACGTGGCCCAGGGCGAATCGATTGCCGTGGTCGGGGTTTCCGGCGCGGGTAAATCGACGCTGCTGGGACTCCTTGCCGGCCTGGATGTTCCCACGAGCGGGCGGGTGGTGCTTGAAGATCACGACCTCTCAACGCTGGATGAAGACGGGCGCGCTGCCGTCCGGGCCGACCACGTCGGGTTCGTGTTTCAGTCCTTCCACCTGATTCCCTCCCTGACGGCCCTGGAAAACGTCATGCTGCCCCTCGAGCTGGGCGGTCACCGGGACCCGGGCGGCGCTGCCCGAGCGGCCCTGGAGCAGGTCGGCCTCGGGCCGCGTCTCGGCCACTACCCCCGGCAGCTCTCCGGCGGCGAAAAACAGCGGGGTGCCATTGCACGCGCCTTCGTCATCGAACCCAAGGTGCTGTTCGCCGATGAACCCACGGGGAACCTTGACCAGAGGACGGGCGAGGCCATTGTTGAGCTGCTGTTTCGGCTGAACCGCGAATCGGGCGCCACGCTGGTGCTGGTGACCCACGACCTTGAGCTCGCCAGTCGCTGCAACCGGATCCTGCACATGGAAGCCGGTCGCCTTGAGCGCGAAGAGCGCCCGGAACCCGCTGCCACCGAGCGGCCCAGCCTGGCGGCCGCCCCATGAACGCCAGCGCTTCACCGATGCGTCTTGCCCTGCGGCTGCTGCTGCGCGACTGGCGCTCAGGCGAGCTGGTCGTATTGATGGTGGCCCTCGTGGTTGCCGTAACGGCTCTGACGGCCGTGGGCTTCCTGACCGACCGAATCGGTCAGGCGGTGACCATGCGCGCCTCTGCGTCGCTGGCGGCTGATCTGCGCCTTTCCTCGCCCGACCCCATCAGCGAGGAGTACCTGCAGCTGGCCACGGCCAATGACATCGACACGGCGCAGATGACCTCCATGCCCAGCGTGGTGTTTGTCGGGGAGAGCAACACGCTGGCTGCCGTGCGCGCCGTCACCGAGGGATATCCGCTGCGCGGGGCATTGAAGATCTCCGACCGGCTGCTGGAGCCGGGCGTCGAGACCAGCGCCATACCTGGGCCGGGAGAAGCGTGGGCAGCGCCCAACCTGCTGGCCCGCCTCGGTGCGGACGTCGGCGACGAGATGGAACTCGGCCGCACTACGCTCCGCATCACCAAGGTGCTGAATTTCCGGCCTGACGAGGGCTGGTCCTTTGTCGACCTCGCACCATCGCTGCTGATCAATGACCGGGACCTTGCCGCCACGGCACTGATTCAGCCGGGAAGCCGCGTGACCTACCGTCAACTGTTTGCCGGGGAACGTAACGACCTGGAAGCGTTCCGCGGTGCAATGGAGCCCGAACTCGGCGCTTCGGAACGGCTTCGCGACATTGAAGATACGAGTCCGCAGATCAAGATGGCCATGGATCGAGCCGGACGCTTCCTGAACCTGGCCTCGCTCATCAGCGTGCTGCTCTCGGCCATTGCGGTCGCCATGGCGGCGCGCCGCTACTCCCACCGACACCGGGATCGCGTGGCGCTTATGAAGTGCCTGGGCGCTTCCCAGTCCTTCGTCAACCGGACCAATACGCTGCAGCTGCTTGTTCTTGCGGTCGCCGGTGGTGTCGTCGGCGTGGCACTTGGCTTCCTCGGTCAGGAGTCCCTGGCCTTTCTGCTGCGTGAATTCATTGGTGACGCCCTCCCCTGGCCTGGCACGGCGCCGATCTGGCTCGGACTGGTGACCTCGCTGTGTATTCTGGCCGGCTTTGCCCTGCCCGACCTGGTTCAGATGGGGCGCACCCCGCCGCTGCGCGTCCTGAGGAACGATGTCGACGCACCGCCCCTCAGCGCCGGCATCGGGCTCCTCGCGGCCATCGGCGCCGTCCTCGCCCTGCTCGGCTG